>CAYYER010000021.1:1080-8729 GCA_964471045.1 uncultured archaeon
CGGTTGTGGCTGCTGAATATGTGGAAGGGCCTGCTGTCGCAACTCATTTCACGAACAAGCAAGCTATAGAGCTACTGAAAGGTAGGACTAAAACCCTAACCGAATTCATAGGAGGATGTGGTGCTGGCAGACTCTATTGTGGGATGGAGCCCAATGGCGATATTCAGCCCTGCGTTTTCATTCCGATAAAAATAGGGAACATCCGCGAAGAGAGACTACTTGATATTTGGCATAATTCTCCTATACTTAAGCTAATAAGGGATAGGGATAGCTTTGAGGGTTGCGGTACGTGCGATTATGAATACATTTGCGGAGGATGTAGGGCTAGAGCTTATGGTTATTTTGGAGATTTGCAAGGGCCTGATCCTGGATGTTGGGTTAAGCCCGAATATTGGGAAAGAATTAAAAAAAATTAACCGAAAAGTTTAAGTATTCATAACTCGTTTAAGAATTAGTGAGAAATATGTGGAGAAAGGGAAGAGGAGCAAGGGATGGAAGAGGTAGGGGTAGGGGGCCCGGATTGGGCATCGGTCCGCGTGATGGAAGCGGCCCAGGAGGAGGTCCAGGAGGATGTCCACCCAGATATGGTAAAAGAGATATCTTACCATTACTTCCAACCTACGGAGAGAATCCAAGCTTAGAGAATCTAGACAAGTATATTTCAATTCTCACAAAAGAGAAAAAAAGATAGTTTTTTATTTTCTTCCTACCGAAAGATTTAAATATTTGCATATGCACATAATTAATAATGTGCTATTGCACAAAATTTTAGGAGGTGGAGAAAATGCCATGGGGATGGGGAGGAAGAGGATATAGATGGATGTTTTGGCTAACGGGATTGCCAGGATGGCTTAGGTTTGGTTATCCAGGTTACTATCCAGGCTATTATCCAGCAATGCCCTTTTGGTTCTGGAGATGCAGATGGTTCCCATGGCTGCCAAGATGGTGGTGGACTGGCATGTATGGACCAATCCAATGGACTCCTTCAGGGCCAGTGTTAGCTCAGCAAGCCCGACCAACCACTCCAGCAACGCCTACTTTTCCAGCAGCCAATGAAATTGAAGCTTTAAAGCAGCAAAAGCAAGCTTTGGAGCAAGAGCTTAAAGCTATAGAAGAGGAACTTAAATATATTGAAGAAAGACTAAAACAATTAGGTGAAAAACAATGAAAATACTAGTTCCAACTCAGGGAAAGGGTGGATTGGAAGATTTGGTTTCTCCGGTTTTTGGAAGAGCACCAACGTTTACAGTAGTTGAAGTGGAAAACGAGGAAATTAAAAAGACAGAAGTTTTTGAGAATCCAGCGGCTTCAGCTTTCGGAGGAGCTGGAATTCAAGCAGCTCAGTTTGCAGCAGAAAAAGGAGTAAACGTAATACTTACAGGAAATATTGGGCCAAACGCGAGCATGGTTTTACAGCAGTCGGGCATAGAAGTTGTTTTTGGTTATACTGGCTTAAAAGTAAGGGATGCAATCGAAAGCTATCTAAAAGGTCCTGCTCCAGCTCAGGCAATACCTCAGAAAGCTAAAGCAAGTGCTTTGCCTTCTATGCCAGCAATGCCATTTCAACCAAAAGAGACGAAAGTAGACTTAGAATTTCAAAAAAGAATGCTTGAGCTTCAAAAGCAAATGATAGAAGAGCAAATAGCTTACCTAGAAAAGAAGATAAAAGAGTTGGAAGGATGAATTTGACTAAAAAATTTCAGTGTTTTGCCTGCGGTAGAATAATAGAAGTTCCTAGAGGGATGCCCAAGCCGATTAGCTGCCCCTATTGCAAAGCTCCGGCTCAATTCATCCATAGAATAGATAAAGGACCTCCCCAAGGAAGAGGAAGAAGAGGACAATTTAGAAGGTAGTATGAAGTCAAAAATAGAAAAGTTAAAGGCTGGAGAAAGAGCTGCAAGGAATAGTGGGATTTCTATTTTGCTCTTAGCTTTACTCAAAGCGATCGTCGGATTTCTTTCAAACAGCCTAATCCTAATTTCAGATGCTTTGCATAGCATTGCTGACTTTATTGCAATATTCGCAGCTTGGTTCGGACTAAAAATTTCTCAGAGGAAGCCTACAGAAAAATTTCCCTATGGCTATTATAAAGCCGAAACTTTAGCCACTCTTTTCATTTCCATTTTCATTTTAATAGCGGCCTTCGAGCTTTTGAAGGAAGGTTATGAAAAAATTTTTTCTGCTTCTGCAATTACCCTTCCCTTACCAGCCCTTTCAGTAGCTTTAATCTCTCTCTTCTATTCTTACTTTCTCTCAGGCTATTTAAGTAAGGTTGGAAAGCAAATCAACGCCCAATCTTTGATTGCTAGCTCAAGAGAAAAGATGGTCGATGTCTTCTCTTCTATCCTAGTTTTTGTAGGCATTCTTTTAGCTTTTTATCGAGTACCTTACGTAGAAGGAGTTTTTACGATAGGGATTTCTTTGCTCGTCTTAAAAATTGGGATAGCTTCGATAAAAGACTCTATCTTTGGGCTTATGGATATAATGCCTTCTGTCGAATTAGTGAAAAAAGTTGAAGAAATAATTTCGGCATGCAAGGGTATAGAAGAGTATAAAGATTTGAGGTTAAGAAAGGCAGGGCCTTTTGTTTTTGGGGAAGTGACGATTAAAATCGAAAAGAAGATAAACGTAGAAAAGGCCCATCAAATTGCCGACAAAATAGAAAAGGAAGTGACCAATTCGATACCAGAAATAGATTCTTTTACAATCCATATAGAACCGCATGAAAAAAAGGAAATTAAGGTTGCGATTCCTCTTAGCATTAAAAAAGGCCTAGATTCGCGAATTATGGAGCATTTTGGACGAGCTAACTATTTCCTTTTTGCTAAATTGGACAGGGAGAGCAAGCGAATAAAAGGATTTTATGTAAAGGCCAATCCCTTTAAGCTAGAAAGGGTGAAAGCAGGACTATCGACTGCTAAATTTTTGACAAAAGAGAAGGTCGATGTTTTAATAACTAAGGAGATAGGTGAAATTTCTTTTCACACGCTAAGAGATAATCTGATTGAAATTTATAAGGCAGAAGGAAAAACTGCTAGGGATGCGATAAAAAACTTTTTGGAAGGAAAGTTAAGCAGGATTGAAGAGCCTACGAGGAAGGAAGCCGAAACTATTGAAAGCAAATGGGGAAGGCATAGGAGAAGAGGACCTTGGTGGCTTAGATGAGGATCAAGCTCTTCATACTTTACGATAACCAAGCAAAAGAAAGGTTTAGAGCTGGTTGGGGTTTTTCCTGCTTGGTTCGATTCAAGAATAGGCATGTACTCTTCGATACGGGTGCTGATGAAGAAACCCTAGCTTTCAACGCTAAGCTATTTGGAATAGAGAAATCTTCGATAGAATGTTGCTTCATTTCTCATATGCATGCTGACCATACGAATGGCTTGGGTTGGCTAACCAAGAAAACTAAAGTTTTCTTACCTGGAGAATACGACGGAAGTGTTGAAGAGCTTGAAACCATAACTTTTGATTATCCTATAAAAGAGCAAGCGTTAGTAGTAGATAAAAAAGTTATGCTGGTTGGGTGCTCTCATCCTGGAATAGCAAGAATGGCTAGAGAAGCGTATGAGAGATATGGAAAGCTAAAGTTAATCATCGGTGGTTTTCATTTGCTGGATGAATCAGCAATCGAAATAGAAAGAATAGCGAATGAACTTAAAGAGTTTACCCAAAGTATAGCTCCTTGCCACTGTACAGGAGAAAAAGCTATAGAAAAGTTTAAGGAAATTTTTGCATCAAATTTTATTCAAGCCAGGGCTGGAGAAATAATCGAGGTCCCTTGATGGAAGAGAAATTGCTGGAATTGAAAGCTGAAGCTGAAAAATGTAAAGAATGCGAGCTCTGGAAAAATAGGAAGAAGTCTGTTTTTGGCGAAGGACCTTCTGATGCAAAAGTTATGCTTATTGGGTTGGGACCAGGCTATTGGGAGAATGAGGAAGGAAAGCCTTTTGTTGGGGCGGCAGGAAAATTGTTGGATAAACTACTTTCCTTAGCTGGATTGAAAAGAGAGGAAGTTTATATTACGAATGTAGTTAAATGCTACTTGCCAGAGAATAAAGTTACTCAAGAACAAGTCAGAATATGTACCTCTCTTTATCTAGATAAGCAAATCGAGCTAATCAAACCAAAAACTATTCTGACGCTGGGAAACATAGCAACCCAATACATTTTTAACAAGTTTAACCTGGCTTTAGCACCCATGAGCCAAATTCATGGAAGAATATTTTTTGTTTCCAGTTTGTTTACAAGAATTAAAATAATTCCCATGTACCATCCGGCAGCAGCCCTAAGAAATCCTGGATTGAAAGATATAGTTGAAAAAGATTGGAAAAATTTGAAGGGAAGATTATGAAGCTAATTGCTTCAACAGGAACGAAAGGAGGGGTAGGAAAATCAACTTTTGCCATACTTTTAGCCTTTAAACTTTTAAGAGAAGGAAAAAAAGTTGTCCTTGCCGATTTAGACGTCGAATGCCCAAACGATTACCTTTTGTTGAATCAGGAATTGAAAAACCCAACCTATACTTTTATCGAATTTCCTGAGCTAGATAGAGAAAAATGCAAGAAATGCGGAAAATGCTTTTCCGTTTGTAGGGAGCATGCAATCTTTTGGATTAAGGACAAGCATCCCATCTTCATCCGAAGCTTATGCTCAGGCTGTGGAGCCTGTTGGCTTGTCTGCCCTTTTAAGGCAATTAAGCCGAAAAAGGAGATTTCGGGAGAAGTTTTTGTTAATAAGGTAAGAGAAAACTTTTGGTTGATTACTGGTAAATCTAAAGCAGGGATTTCTGAAACAGGACCAATAGTCAGGGAAGTAAAAGAAAAGGCAATAGAGTTTGCAAGGAAGAAACATGCAGATTATTTAATCATCGATACTTCTCCAGGAACTCACTGCAACGTCATTCAAGCTTTGTTGAATTGCGATAAGGCTTACGCCGTTACCGAACCAACTCCCTTGGGTGCGTACGATTTGAATTTAATCCTCGAGTTGCTAAAAAGAATTGGAGTAAAAGCTGAGATAGTGCTGAATAAAGCAAACGTTGGAAATAGGGAGGAAATAGAAAGTATTGCCGAAAAGTTTGGAGTAAGAATTTCTTTCGAGATACCTTATTCAGAAGAGTTGCTTAAAGCTTACTGCGAGAAAAATTTGGAAAAGGTTAAACTATGAAGGGCTCTTACATTTTGATAATAAGAGTTAAGGAAGATTTGAATTTAAAAATCGGTAAACTGGGAAAGCTAAATTTCAAGAAAGGATTTTATTGTTATGTAGGCTCAGCTTTGGGAAAAAGCGCTAACTTAGAAAATAGGCTGCGAAGGCATTTCAAGAAAAAGAAAAGAATCAGATGGCATATAGATTATTTGCTTTCCAATCCAAAAGTTTCTATAGAGGGTGCCTTGATATTTCCAAGCAAAGTAAAGAATGAATGCAAGATTTCAAGAATTGTAGAAAAGCAAGCTAATTCTACTGTTAAAAATTTTGGTTCAAGCGATTGCAAGTGCAAAGGCCATTTACACTACTTTAAAACTAAGAGGGATTTGATGAATGCTATTGAAAAGGTGAGCGCATGAAAATAGTGGTTGCTTCTGGAAAAGGCGGAGTAGGAAAATCGATGCTAGCTTCTTCTCTAGCCATTCTTTTCAGCAAAACTAAAAAAGTTGTTGCGTGCGATTGCGACGTAGATGCTCCTAACCTTGGATTGTGGTTAGGAGTAAAAGCTTATGAAAAGGTTGAAAAAACATCCACTTCTGAAAAAGCAAGGATAGTTAATCAAAAAGCTTGCGATGAAAAAATTTTAGAGATTTGTAGGTTTCGTGCAATAGAGAAAAGGGATGGAGAATACTTTATCAATCCATTCTTATGCGAGGGATGCGGAGTTTGCAAAATATTTTACCCAAAAGCAGTAGAGATCGAGCCAGTAGAAAATGCTGAAATAAGGATTGCAAAAACTCGATTCGGCTTTCCCTTGATTTCTGCTCAGCTTTACCCAGGAGAAACTGGTTCAGGAAAAATAGTTCAAGCTTTAAGGAAAAGGGCAGAAGAGTTTGAGCACGAATTAATGATCTTGGATGCAGCAGCAGGAATTGGTTGTCCAGTGATTGCTAGCTTGGTCGATTGTGATTATGCAATCTTAGTCGCCGAACCCACACCTTCCGGATTTTCTGACCTAAAAAGAGTTTTGGAAATAGTTAGCCACTTCAAGTTACCCTATGGCATTGTAATAAACAAATGGGATATAAATCCCGAGCTCTCTAATAAAATTGAAGAATGGGCGAAGGAAAAGCTTCTGGGGAAAATTTCTTACGATAGAAGAGTTATAGATTGCATAGTCAATTTAAAGCCAGTAGTAGAGGTTGAATCGAAAGCTAAATCAGAGATAGAAAAGATATTTGAAAAATTAGCTTTTTCTTGAGAGCAAGTAGATGATTAAAAAGAGTAAAGGAATTTCTATAATCCCTAAATTAAGGAAGTTTAATTCAAAAATTCCTAAGGGTATGGAGAAAATATTTTCAGCTTCCCAAGCAAGATAAATTCCTATTCCAACCATTATCAATCCTGCAATCAAGTGCAAGTATTTAATGTTCCTTTCTTTCCATTCAGAAACGTTTTCGACTAAGAGCAAACCTCCATAAATCCCAAAAGTAATTGCTAGCATCGGAGAAACGAATATCATGTTATACAGAAGCAGCCAGGGTAAGGCATTGAGTACTCCTAATTTCATGAGTAAAACGCAAGCTGTTACTAAGGGTCCCATCGTGCATGGAAGAAGGAAAAGAGTTACAAAAACTCCAACGCCAAAAGCTCCTTTAACGCTTGCCACTCCGCTTAAAATCTTTTTAACTTTTGGCCGCCATGACATCGGCATTTCTCTTAGAAGTCCACCCGGTTTGTACCAAATAAAATCTTTGATGTTAAAGCAACCCAAAGCTATGGCAAAAAGGCTAAATCCTCCGTAGACCCATCCTTCTATTCCGCCAAAAATTTCTGTGCTTGCATGTAAAACGTAGATTAAAATTATAGCGTAGAGAAGGTAGATTAGGTAGACAGCGAGCGTAAAAGAAAGTCCTGCAAAGAGTGCTTTGATTTTTTCCTTGGGATTGTGAGTTAAGAATGCAATAAGCATAAGCGTTAAGACTGCGAGCGCACAAGGGTTTATCGCATCTACCGCTGCTAGCGAAACGATGGCTGGAATTGTTAGCTCCATTTAATTCTCACCCTTACTTTAAAAGCAAATAATAATAGGCAAATAATTACCAGGCCTATCCCTAAGGATGCATACAAAATTAAATTTTGGTTGGAAGGAGCAGTTTGAGAAGCAAAATTACCCGTTATGTTTTCTTCGTTGAATTCTTCAAGAGGAAATCCTGTAATATTTTCATTACATTTCAGGATCCAGCTATCCTCTATCTTAAAGGCTTTTTTGAATTCTATTTGGCCATAGGAGATTGGAGCAGGCTTAGCCGGAATTTCAACTATTTTATAATTAGAGTTCTTAAGCACTTCTTCTAGATTTTCTGCAAACAAGACTTCTCTAAGAAATTCACTCGAGACACTTCCTCTTTTTACCCTTACTAGAAGTCTTCCGTTTGCCCAAATCTTTGGTTTGACGGGCAATTCATTAAAATCTAATTCTTCGAATGAAACGGTTTTGT
>CAYYER010000022.1:0-8698 GCA_964471045.1 uncultured archaeon
ATTTTAATAATTTAAACTTAAAATTATTAATCTCGTCCAGAAACATTTTTAAGCGCTAAACCTCAATTATAATTGGGTTAAGGAGGAAGTTTAGATTTCAGTAGCCTTATAGGCTACGGCTTTTCAGGAGCTTTCTTAGCTTCCTGAAAAGTCAAAAAGTCTAAACCTCGAACTTAACCCAACCTTTTAAATTTTCTAAACAAAAATAAAAGCATGGAATTTCTTTCTCAGAAGACAATTTTTTCTTCAAAAAGCTGGAAGCTCGTTCAAGGAACTTATAAAGAAGGGTCAAGGAAAATAACTTTTAATTTTATAGAACATCCTCAGACTGTTGTAATAATACCATTCGTCTCGAAAAATGAGATTATTTTAATCAGACAATACAGATATCCTCTTAAGAAATTCATCTGGGAATTGCCTGCCGGGAAAGTTAAAGAAGGTGAGAGTATTAAAGAATGCGCTGCTCGGGAGCTGGAAGAAGAGACAGGATTTAAAGCAGGAAAGCTCAAGAAATTATTCTCTTTTTATTCAACTCCCGGCTATTCTAGCGAGATAATTCACGTTTTCATCGCTTCCGAGCTTAAAAAAGGCGAACAGAAGTTAGACGAAAGAGAGATTATCCCAAGGGTTAAAAGATTTAAGATAAAGGATGTGATTAAGCTGATAACCGAAAGGAAGATAAAAGACGGAAAAACCATTTTAGCTTTGCTCAGCTTAAGCCTCAGGTTTAAATAGCTCCTCTCTTTTAATGTATTTCAAGTAAATATACCTCAACAAATCTCTAAGGCTTGGGTCATCATAAACAAAAAACTTTTTAACCTCATCCGAAAGAGAATAGAATCCATTCGAAAAATTCAAGGTTTTTAACTCCCCCTCAACCCTTTCCTTCAAAAATTTTTCCCACTGCATTTGCTTGACAGGAAATTCTGGATGATTTATGGGCATTCCTTCCATTTTTCTTACAACATCTACTACAGAAACTTGCCCTCGCTCTCTTATGAACTGATAAAGTTTCCTATATCTATCAATCTCATACCTTAAAACCTCCCTGAATTCTGTTCTTATCTTTAAAGAAAGGTAGAGCAAAAAAAGGCCAAAGACAGTTCCTATTAGGCCTGTGATGGTTGAAAGTGAAATTAAGACGAACAAGGTTAGGTCCAATCTTTCACCTAATAATTAATTTCTCCTATAAAAAGAAATTAAAGGCGTGCCGGCAGTAGCCCCTCTTTTGTTCGAGGTAGCATTTGTCTAAGCGCCTAAAGCTTGCATCTCATCAGGCCCGTCAGGCCGTTTCATCCTCTTAGCCTCCACTCAGTCTATCATCGTTAGCGAGACTAAGAGGTTACGTTTCTGATCCTGACGGAGGCTTCTCAGCCTGTTGCTTCCGCAACACCTTCGATGGAGGGAACTTCCTCACCCTTGCTTTGAGGCAAGGGCGAAGCTACCCTGCCGGCTCGCCTAAAAGATAAATGGCTTAAGGATTTATAAAATTTCTTCTCTTTATGGGAGCTTTCTTTTAAGCTTTATATACTCCATAGACAATTATATAATTTATGGAGTATTATCCAAGAAAAATAGAGAAAAAAATGGAAAAGTGGCTTAGGAGAAAAGAGATAATCCTAATAAAGGGGCCAAGGCAAGCTGGAAAAACAACTTTACTTTTACACCTAAAAGAGAAACTTGGGGGTAACTATGTAACTCTTGAAGACGATGATATGCTCGTAGCATTTGATAAAAGTCCCAAGGAATTTGCAAGAAGATTTATAACTAAGAAAAAAAATTTTTTATTCCTCGATGAGGTGCAATATTGCAAAAAAGCTGGTAAAAGAATAAAGCTTATCTTTGATTTATTTTTCGACAAGTTGAAGCTAATAGCTACAGGTTCCGGTTCGTTTGATATTAAGGTTGAGGTCGGAAAATACCTAGTTGGTAGAGCAATCTATTTTGAGCTTCTCCCTCTTGATTTTGAAGAATTTTTGTCGTGGAGAGCGAAGGACTTACATAAAATCTTCCTTGACTATAAAAAGGCTGTCATGGACTTTGTTTTAAGAGGAAAGGATATCAAGATCGAGCCCGTATTTAAGCAGGAGTTTGATTCATTGCTCGAAGAATTCTTAATCTATGGAGGTTTTCCAGCTATCGTGAAGGAGAAAGATATAGAAATAAAAAAAGGATTGCTAAGGAATTTAGTTAGAACCTATCTTGAAAAAGACATCTTTTTTTTCTTGAACGTAAGACATATCGAAAAATTCAAGAATTTACTTAATTACTTAAGTTTCAGCATAGGCTCTTTGCTAGAAATCTCTTCTTTAATGCGAGAGTTGAGGATGGATTACAAAACTATTGAAAATTATCTTTCGATCTTGATCAACACGTATTTGATCTCTCTTCTACCGCCTTTTCACAAATCTCTTGTAACAGAGCTGAAAAAAACAAAAAAGATATATTTTAGTGATACGGGCTTGAGAAATTCTATAATCAATAATTTTCTTCCTCTTAGGAGCAGGATGGACAAAGGAGTTTTGTTCGAGAATTTTATCTTCAACGAGCTCAAATCAAACTTTAATGGTAGGATAAACTACTGGAGAACAACAGGAAAGGCGGAAGTCGATTTTGTTTTAAACCTAGGGAAAGAAATAGTACCAGTAGAGGTTAAGGCTCAGGCAAGAGTGGGCAAGAGCTTTCTTAGTTTCTTGAGGACTTATAGGCCAAAAAAAGGTTTAGTTTTTACAGAAGGTGAATTTAAAACAATAAAAATAGGTAAAACGAAGGTTGCATTTATACCTATTTTTTTCCTTTAATCTATCTTCATGAAACTTTTCTAATGCTAAATTTTATACCTTGAAACCCAAATATTATTTGATGACAAGGATAATTAACCTGATTTCCGGGAAAGGGGGCGTTGGCAAAACAACCTTGACTGCAAACCTTGCTTATGCTTTGGCTGAGCTTGGAGAAGAAGTAGTTGCCATAGACGCAAACTTAACAACTCCTCACTTAGGCTTGCATCTAGGCTTGCAATTCGTTCCCATAACTTTGCACGATGTTTTAAAGGGAAGTTCAAGCCTTAAGCATGCACTCTACCCTCATCGCTTTGGCTTTAAAGTTTTGCCAGGAAGCTTAAGCGTAAACGATTTGCAAGATGTTGATGTGGGGAAGCTACCGGAAATTATTCTAAGCCTTTTGGGAAAAGCAGATTACATCCTTCTAGATTCTGCTCCTGGTTTGGGAAGGGAAGCAGTCTCTTCTCTTTCTTCAACCCAAGAAATTTTAGTAGTTACAAACCCTGATATGCCAAGCTTGGTAGATGCCCTCAAAGTTTTAAAAGTTGCTGAATCTATCCATAAGCAGGTTATTGGAGTAATCTTGAATAGGGTGGGAAGGAAAACTCATGAATTGAGCAAAGCTGAAGTAGAAAATATTCTAGGATTTCCCGTTTTGGTTGAAATACCTGAAGATAAAAACATACCAAAAAGCATTGCTATGAAAAGGCCTTTGCTCGATGCCTTTCCAGATTCTCCAGCAGCCGTTGAAATCAGAAGATTGGCTCATAATTTAGCCGGAATTCCGTTTAGATATAAACCAAGAAAACCTGCTTTTAACTTGATTGAAAGATTGGTAAATTGGATGGTTAGATGATTCTAAACTTCCATTTCCTCTAGGTTGATTTCAAAAGCGCTCACAGGCATCTCCAATTCCCATTTTTCTAAAACTAAAGGAGAAATTTCTCCGAAAAATCCTAATTCTTTTCTACCCTCAACAACCCTTGCAACCCTTCCTTCGATAAAGGAAGGATGCTTAAACTCTTCAATTCGGTAATCAACGCCTAAATTTCTAAGAAAGCTTTCAACTACGGATTTAATCTCAGAAAAACTAGCTTTTGAATGGCTAATCACGCAAGCAAGCTTCCTTAGGTTCTTGCTCATAGTCTCCTCTCTTTTGTCAGGAATTACCACATCCCCAATCTCAAACAACTTTTGAGGATATTCTACATGCTTGTTAACCGCTAAAACTTTTAGCAAGCCTGGAATTAGCCATTTTCTCAGGCAAGTGTACTCTTCCGAAACAAAATTTTCTATCTCGATTACTTCGCTAGCTTCCAAATTCATCCGCTCAAACTGGTCTCTAGGATTGGTTAAAACTGGTCTTAGAATCTCTTGAAACCCGAACCCTATCATAAGCTGCCTAGCTTTGGCACATAATTTCTCTAGAGCTAAAGGTTTACCGATGGTTGCCACGTTAGCAAATTCAGGAATCAAATTATTGTAGCCGTAGGCTATTGCCACATCCTCTATTATATCGACTGCGTGCAAAATATCAACCCTATAGCAAGGAATTATAACTTGCAACTTTCCTTTGATTAAGCTTGCTTCATAACCCATCCTTTCGAGCAATTCGATCATTTCGCTCGTGCTTAAATTCAACCCGATTAATTCGTTAGCTTCTTTTGGATCAACCTGGATTACCTCTTCTTTCAATTCGGGAGTAACTTCAGTCTTTCCCGGATATTTAACTCTCACAGCCTCTATCTTACACTTTCTTTCAGCAAAGTTTGTAACTAAGATATTCAAGGCTTGGAGCAGCGCTTTTTTCTCTATTCCCGTAACTTCTACGAAAAGGTTTCGAGTTTTTTCCGTAACCTTCGTTCTATCCGAGTTTATTATGGGGGGGAAGCTGAAAATTCCTCTAGAATCCACATAAACAGGCCAAAGCTTGCTTTCCCTAATTATATGTCCATACTTCCTTCCTTTCTCAGTTTTTTCTAAAACTTCCTCTAGGCTCATTTCAGCTTCGCACTCCAAAGGAATAAACTTCTCGGCTCTACTAACGGCTGTATACTTTATGGGTGGCTCAATCTTATCCAAATCATGAATTCCTATCGCAACCTTCTCTCTTTTTCTTCCCAAAGTTTCGTGCAAAACTTCTTGGATGTTCATTAAGCTCTTGATCGCCTCGCTAGTAGGCTTAAAATTTCTTAGGATGGCGCAAGCTATGTAAGGCCTAATCCTTACAGGCTCGACTCTTACGCTCATTCTCGCGTCTTCAACCAAAAACTTCTTCAAACCTTTTTCAATTCCTAAGTAGCTCCTAACAGCCCTCGCCAAACCTTCTATTCCGAATAGGTCAGGCCGGTCAGCGCAATGCTCGACCCTTATCTCATCCTTACCCATTTCTTCAACGTTCGGCTTAATCAAGTTTATTATTTCCTCCAATTCCTTATCGCTAAGTTTTTTCCCGATTAAGCTTAGCAAATCCTTTTTATCGTAGCTTAGAGTCGGCATCTAAACTACCTCTTTATTCCTCAGCCATTCTAAATCATCTGAATAAAGATAGCGAATATCATCGACTTTTAGTTTAATCATAGCCAGCCTTCCAATTCCAATGCCCCAGGCCAATACAGGAACTTCTATCCCCAAAGGCAGAGTCACTTCTGGCCTGAAAATTCCTGCTCCACCAAATTCGACCCATCCAAATTTCGGATAGTATGCCAATCCCTCTAAACTAGGTTCAGTAAAAGGGAAATAGCTAGGCTTGAACCTTATTTTTTCCGCTCCAACCGTCAAAGCAATTTCTTTCAGATAAGCAATCAAATTCCTCAAATTTAGCCCTTCCCCAACGACTATACCTTCACAATGTTCAAACTCGATAAAATGCTTAGCATCTATGACATCTGGCCTGAAAACTTTATCTATCACGAACATTTTAAACGGTAAATCTTCTTTCTTAAGCTTGTACAAAGTTCTTGCGGACAAGCTTGTACAATGGCTTCTCAGTATAAGCTTTCTAGCAAGCTCAAAATCCCACTTTCCCCATCCCTTGCTGCCAGTTATCCACCCATTTTCGTGCGTAGCCCTAACCCTTTCCCACAATTGCTTGTCCAAAACTTTTCCATGCTTAGGATATTTTACGTTAAAAATGTCGTGGATGCTCCTCGCGGGATGGTCGCTGGGCATGAATAGAGCATCACAATTCCAGAAGTTTAGCTCGACCAAAGGTCCTCTAACCTCTACAAAACCCAAGCTCAGTAGCTTTTCCCTAACCTCATCTATTATCTGCCTGTAAGGATGAATCTTTCCAGGATAGATTTTTGGGGCAGGCAATAGGACGTCATACTTCCTGAGCTTTTTCCGCTTCCATTCTTTAGACTTAATTATCGCTGGAGTTAGCTGACCTATTTCCGCTTCGATTTTAATTAGAGGAGCTATGGTCTTTCCTGAATCTGTCAGGAAGAATATCTTTTTCTTTTCCTCAATTTTTTTAATCAAGCCTCTCTTCAAAAACTCTTTGATCGTTTTTTCGCTTACAGCAATTTCTTTTAGGTTAGTCCTTCCCTTTGAAAGTTGCTTGAGTAATCTTTCTCCTTCAATTTCTTTCGATAGAACTTTTTTTCCAATTTTGGTTAGGCTAACCTTCCCTTTCTCTATAGTTATCCATCCATTCTTCTTTGCCCAAATTATTCCGATATTAGCTCTCTTATACTTTTTCTTCAATTCCTGGATAGAATCTACCCCAGAATTAACGAGCTCGATTAAATTCTTTTCTGGTAATCCATCTTTTAAGTATTCTTTTCCTTCTTCACTCAGCTCTAAAAACTCTTCTTTCTCCTCTCTAAAGCTTAAAGCTCCCTTTAGCTTGGCCCATAAGCTAGCCTTTTCTATCTCGTCCTTTTTTAAGCCAGTTCTTTCGGAAATTTGCTGAGAAGTAGCTTCCTTTAATCTTTCAAGAGATTTAATGATTCTTTTCTCATATTCGTGCAATTTTTCCAAAATAGCTTCGGCTTCCATAATTTTAAATTTGGTTTGAAATATTAAAAGCGTGCATCGAGTTTTTTTGTTCTTCTACGAAAAACTTCATCTTACTGGTCTATATTCTTTTGCAGAGAATCCTTTTCCGGTCAACAAATAATTTAAGTAACCCAAAAGATACTTCCTCGCAGCCTTTGTTTTCCCCCATTTTTTAATCCTTCTGGGCGAGGTTAAAACGAAAGTATCTTCAACCAGAACAATTTCCCCAAGTTTTGAAATCCTTTCAGCCAAATCCAAATCCTCGAGGGTTTTAAGCCTCTCGTCAAAGCCGTTAACTCTTTCAAAAGCTTCCTTTCTGTAAGCGCAGCAAATACCAAAAACCTGCGGCTTACCCGAGCTTAAACTTCTGCTTACAAACTGGTTGGCTATCCAGTAGAGGAGGAAATCTCCAGCCTTTGGGCTTAAGGGCAAGACGGGGCAAGTACTTCCGACTACTTTCTTCTTTCTAAAAGGCTTAACCAGCTTGGAAATCGTGTCAAACAAGAGAATGGTATCAGCATCGACAAAAACCAATATATCTCCCTTAGCTTCTTTAGCTCCTCTATTCCTTCCGTAACTAATTCCCCTTTTTTCACAAATTATTACTTTGTCAGCATACTTCCTTGCTATTTTTACAGTCTTATCCTTACTGCCTCCGTCAGAAACTATAATTTCATACTTTCCGTCATAATCCTGATTGCTTATAGACTTTAGGCAATTCTCGATATACTTTTCCTCGTTCAAGGTTGGTACTATTATACTAACAAAAGGCTTCATGTTAACCTACATTATCGGAAATTATCTCTCTCCTAAATTTAAAAAATGGCTTGGTATAAATAAATTCTTAGGTGTTTAGGATGAATATTAATGTTATTTTGAGAGATAAAGGAGACCATTTTAGGTTTACCATACTTAAGCATCAAAGGGAAAGATTTAATCTAAAGAAAGAAGACATACTCCTTTTAGAAGTTAATGGAGAAAAATTTGTTAAAAAAGTTCAAAATGATTTTAGTATTTATCTACCCAAGCGTATCAGCTTGTCAGCAGGTAGTCTAGAAGTAAATATTCTTAAAATTGTTTCACAACCTGTTGCTTTATCCAGACCATCCAAACCGTTTATTGGTGAGTTAGCTGACATAAAGCACTTTATACCCCGTGAAACTACGCATGGAAAACCTATGTTTGTGGTAGAGGATAAGGACAAAATGTTTATTTGGTTTCCTATAGGTGGTGGTGTTAAGCCTATTTTAATTAAGAGATTTGTAAAAGTTCAAGAATTATTCGAGATTTTAGGCTTTTTCTTTGGTGACGGCTCAATAGAAAATGTAAGGAGTGTAAGATTTATTAATTCCGAACCTAGCACACTTTTGCATGTTATTAAGTTTTTTAAAAACTTAGGAGTTCCTAAGGAAAAATGGAAAGTTCAAGTTATCTGGTCCGGCAAACATAAACCCTCTAAGAAAATTAAAAAAAAGATGTAAAATTTTTTGGTCAAAAGAACTCAGATTATCTCTGAAAAATATTAGATCTGTCTTATGGAGCAAATCGAAAAGAAATCTTAACTTTTTCGGTTCTGCAAGAATTTTTATTGATAGTAGTGTTTTGTTTGAAGTAGTAGTTGGCATACTCAGGAAATTTATTAAAAATATAGATAAATTTGATTCTAATATTCTTCAATCATTCTTAAGAGGATTTATAGCTGCTGAAGGAAGCTTAATTTTCGATAAAGGTGTGATAAGAGTTGTGAGTATTTCCTTTGATCCAAATTCTAATGAGAAAGAGATACTTAGAAAAATTCTTAAAAAATTAAAGATTCATGTGACTAAGCCTAAGAATCACAACGAGCTTGTGATAAGATGTTGGAATAATTTTCTCAAGCTCTTTCTTTTTGATGCTTTTAAGCTTCATAAAAG
>CAYYER010000023.1:0-8598 GCA_964471045.1 uncultured archaeon
TTAAGTCTTATTGACTTCTTTCTAGACCTTCTTCGATAATTTATAAGAGTTTTATAGTTCACTTTAAATTTTTTTGCAACCTCTTTTAAACTACCTAATTCTTCCTTAAGTTCATTAGTTTTCTCTATAAAAAGCTTGTTCAATCCTCTTACATAAATTTTATCTTTAAATTCTAACAATAGGTCAAAAAAAGAGAACGAATCTGTTACATTAAAATATCCTATTTCAACAATTTCGTCATTAATCGCAATATCTTTTGCTTCCTTCCATCCATTTTTAGTTAAGAGTGGATGCTCTTTCGTAACTAATATTTCCTCTCCACAGCTAAACTTTATACGAAGTAACTCATCATCAAAGTTCTTGTGATATTTCACGATCCTAACAGGTTCAAGTCTTCCTCTATGGAAAGATAGTAACTCAACTTTTTTGGATCTCTCTACTATTTCGCCAATCTTCATGTAACTTCCATCACTTAATAAAACTTCAGCATCATAAGGAAGACATCTTTGCATCAATCTAGAAACAGATTTTGGCGAACCGATTTGAACAACCAGATCAATATAACCAATATCTATGCCTAACTCGAGACTTGAACTAGAAATTGCACACCTAAGCTCCCCTTTCTTCATCTTCTCCTCGACTTCAAACCTTATTTCCCTGGAAACGCTTGAATGATGCACCCCAGTAAATTCGTCTAAGTACTTACTTGGAAACAATTGTTTTAAATGGAAATGAACTCTTTCAGCTCCACTTCTTGTATTGGTAAAGACGAGTGTAGTCCTATGCTTGGAAATTAATCTGTCTAGCAAATTGTACATTTTTCTATTGATTTGCTCCGCGCTTTCAAAAATTAAATTTTTAGAGGGAACTAGAACTTTTATATCTATTGGCTTGACGAATCTCGCATCTATGATATAGCAGCTCCTGAATTTTCCTTTTTTCAGCCCAACTAAAAATTTAGCAGCCTCTTCCAAAGGTTCTAAAGTTGCTCCTAAGCCTATTCTAACAAATTCCTTTCCAACAAAATGCTGTAATCTTTCCAAGCTTAGGCTCAAATGAATTCCACGCTTAGAATTAGCAAGCTCATGAATCTCATCTACTATTACCCATTTAACATCCTTCAAATTTTCCTTGAATTTTCTAGTTCCTAATAAAATGGCTAGAGTTTCAGGAGTAGTTATTAAAATGTGAGGTGGCTTTCTCAATTGTTTTTGCTTTTCACTGGGTAAAGTATCGCCAGTCCTTATGCCAACCCTAACCTCTTCCAGCTTAATCTTAAACTTTTTTTCCGCAATTTTTGGAATTTCTTTCAGCGGAATCTCTAAATTTCTATGAATATCGTTATCGAGCGCTCTTAAGGGCGAAACGTAAATGCAATAAATTTTATTTTCAAGCCTATTCCTTTCAGCCAATCTAAAAAGTTCATTCAGAATAGCTAAAAATGCTGAGAGGGTTTTTCCGCTTCCAGTGGGAGCTGTGACTAGGACGTTTTTCTTTTTATGGATCAAAGGAATTGCAAACTTTTGGGGTAGAGTGAACTCTTTAAAATTTTTCTTGAACCATTCTTTAACATAAGGTCTAAGCAAATTCAAAATTTTTTCGTCTTTTGGCAGTTTTTTTGTATCGACTAAGCGGATCATAAAATCGCGCATACTATATGGAAATTTTGAAAAATAAAACTTACCCTTAGCTTAAATAATAATATGAAAGTAGAATTTGCACTCAAAGAATTTCAAAGAGAAAGATATCTAAAAATTTACGGAAAAGAATTTTTTGAATTCCTCAAACTACCTCCTCAATCCATTAGAGTCAATACCCTGAAAATTTCGGTTGAAGAATTCAAGAAAAAAATGGAAAGAAGAGGATGGAAATTTAAAGCAATTGAGTGGTATGAGGAAGGATTTTACGTTGAAGCTAGGGAAAATATAAGCAAAACCATAGAGCACCAGATTGGCTACTTTTTCGTCCAAAACGTTTCAAGCATGATACCTCCTCTAGTTTTAGAACCAAAAAAGGATGAAATAATTTTGGATCTATGTGCAGCCCCAGGAGCAAAAACAACCCAAATCGCTCAGCTAATGGAAAATTCAGGCTTGATAATAGCTAACGATGTAAAAATTAAGAGGCTAAGGGCTTTGAGAGGAAATTTACAGAGGCTTGGAGTAATCAACACAGTAGTTACTTTGATGGATGGAGGAAAATTTTGGAAGACTGGGCTAAAATTCAAAAAGATTTTGTTAGACGTACCATGCAGCGGAAGCGGAAACCTGAATCCTAGAATTTTCCAGCAAATAGGAAAGTATACGATGAATTATTTGACTAGGATTCAAAAAAGGCTTTTGATCTCTGCTTTCAAATGCTTGGAGGAAGATGGTATATTGGTTTACTCTACTTGCTCTTTAGAACCAGAAGAGAATGAGGAAATCATTGATTTTGCAGTTAAAAAGCTTGGGTTGAGCGTTGAAGAAATAAAGATTAAGGGTTTAGAATGTATGGAAGGTTTGAAAAGCTGGAACGGAAAAGTTTTTAGCGAGGAAGTTAGAAAAGCCATAAGAGTAATTCCAAGGGACAAGGAGGGGTTTTTCGTATGCAAGTTAAGGAAGTAAGATTTTACGATAGAGAGGAGATAAAAGAGTTAGAAAGAATCGTTGAAAAAAATTATGGGAGTAGAATCGACTTAAGCAAGTTCTTGGTTTTCGAAAGCGGAAAGGAAAGGAAGGTTTGGCTGCTAACAAAAAAATTTTTTGAGATAGATTTAAGCAAGTTGAAAATTAATTCTTTCGGCCTTTACTTTGGAAAATTAAAGAGGAATGAGAAAATTCATTTATCGACTGAAGGTGCTCAGCTAGTCGGAAAGAATGCTACAAAAAATGTTTTGGAATTGGACGAAGCTAGCGCTTTAAAATTCATGCAAGGCTCTGACTTGAAGATTAAGCTGCCTAAAAATTGCGAAGCTCACAACTTTGTGATAATTAAGAGGAAGGATGATATTCTTGGATGTAGCTTGGCTTTGGAAGATGGGATTAAAAATTTGCTGCCAAAGTCTAGAAGAATAATCGGAATTTAATGCTACTAACTTTAAAAATTTATATTTTTTAGCCCTCAAATATTTTTCCATGAATGAGTTTGATAAATTTAGAAAGGCTGTAATAACTTCGCTCAAGGAAGGACATGGTGCAATAATAAGTAGCTATGCTAGTGAGAGTGAAAATTTGTATTACGGAGGAATAGCTCTTCTGAAAGATTTAAGTTCGATCAAAGTAAACAGACGAGATTCCCTACAAGCTAAAGGAATTTATGTTACTTGTACAGTCAACACGCTACAAAAGCTAAGTTGGAGGCTGCACGTTGAACACGATGCATGGCTTGGCTGGGATCCTGATAGTATTAGTTACCAAGTGGTTTTTAAAGTGAACAACTCAAGATTTGTATCAGAATTCAAGAAAATTTTAGAAAAATACAGTAAAGAAGACATTCTCTCGCAAGAGCAACCAAGACCCTACTTTTTACCCATGTTCACAAAACCGATAAGTCGAGCATTGTCAGATGGTACTATTGAATTATTATTTCCGATTGATAAAGTTAAAAGAGAAAGAGCGATTAAACACTTAAGCTTCTATCAAAGTTAGCGATAACGCTAAATTTTAAAAGAAATTTTAAACTTAAATTATGAAAGTTCTGGTTGGTTGTTGCGGCTTTCCCATTGGGATGAAAAAATACTTTCAAACTTTCCAAGCTGTAGAAATTCAAAAAACTTTTTATCAAATACCCGAGGAAAAAACTTTGAGAAAGTGGAAAGAACTGGCACCAAAAGATTTTATTTTCACTGTCAAGGCTTTTCAGGGAGTTACCCATACCTTTAAGTCTCCAACCTGGAAGAGGTTTAAGGGAGAAATTCTAGGAAAAAAGGAGAATTATGGTAGTTTAAAAGCGAGCAAAGAAGTTTTTCATTCATGGAAAAAAAGCTTGGGTGCTGCAAAAGCTTTGGGTGCTAAGGTTATACTAATCCAACTACCAGCTAGCTTTAAAGAAAATGAAGAAAATTTGAAGAATGCAGAAAAGTTTTTCTCAAAAATTAGAAGGAATGGGATTTCGATCGCCTTAGAATTAAGGGGTTGGAGTAAAGAAGGTTTTAAAGCAATATGCAAAAAATTTGACTTGATAGCTTGCGTCGATCCTTTTGTTTCCGAACCCCATTGGCTTTCAAAAAAGAGAATAGCCTATTTTAGATTGCACGGGAAGTACGAGAAAGGAAGGATTGATTACAAGCACAAATATTCGAAAAAAGAGCTCGAGGAATTGAAGAATAAGATAGAAGAAATTAAGGCTAGAGAAATCTACGTTTTTTTCAACAATGTTTACATGAGAGAAAATGCTGAACAATTCCTGAAATTAATAAAAAGCTAAAGAAGAGAAAAGTTCAGCCTTTTGATTTATTCTTTAACTTCTTCCTTCTCACCCTCAGAAGAGGCTTCGACCTTTTCGCCTATTGCAAACCTATTCCTTACCTCTTTTATTCTTATATGAGCTTTATCGCCTTTTTTCGTCCCTCCTACAAATACTACAAAATTTTTGACTCTAGCTATTCCATCGCCTTTCGACCCTACTTCGTTTATCTCAACATCGTATTCTTCTCCAACCTTTACAGGCTTTGGTAAGTCTATTCTTGGCCTAAAGCCTCTTCTTCCAAAACCTTTCCTCATTTTTAAAACCTCCTTTAACTTTACTACTTAGCTAGGCTAAGTAGGTTAAAGAAATAGTCATTAATCGGTTAGCTTCAACCTCCTCTTTTGTATTTCACTAAAAATACTTGGGAAGTAAAGCTTTTAAGCTTTTCCATCCAAACTTTTCTTAATGAAAGATGGGAATAGCATAGAAGAAGTTTACTTGGATGCTGCAAAAAGATTGAGGACAAGCCTTCCAAAATTTATAGTTTTCATCTCGTCCGCAATTTTAATCTGGCTATTCGGAACA
Source organism: uncultured archaeon (assembly GCA_964471045.1). GTDB lineage: Archaea > Aenigmatarchaeota > Aenigmatarchaeia > CG10238-14 > SCSR01 > CALIKW01. The sequence goes on from CAYYER010000023.1 coordinate 4,975, forward strand.
GTCGTTTTCATTCCGCTGACGGCAGGGATTAAAATCTACGAAGTAGAAAGTTCGAGAATAATAAACTTGATCTTAATCCTTGCTCTCATTCTCTTGATAATCCTTTCTTTTAACGAAATAAGAAATGTATCGGATGCTTGCGCAGGCTTTGTCGCATACTATATTGGAAGCGAGAGAGAAAGGATTAGCAAGCAAAGGCTCTTGAGATTGCAAAGGTCTTTCAGCAACCTAGCAAACATTCTGCTCGTTTCATTCTTCTTCCTCCTCTTCAAACCCTTACTCGACCAAATACATTCGGCATTGGCTGGGATAGTCTTAATAGTCATAATAATTTGGGCGATAGTAGCCTTAGTCAGCGTTGCAATGGTTTTGGGAAGCGAGATAGAGGAAGCGGCAATTAAATTCTCGAAAATTTTGGAGGAGAGGATGAAGAAAAAAACTAGGAAAAAAAGATAAGCTTTGCTCGTGCTTCAGCTTTTTTAACCAGAACCTCATCGCCTTCCTTAAGCTCTATAAATCTTTCCAAGTTATCGGCTAAGAGTAAAGCAGGTCCTTTTTCAACCCTAACTTTAATTTTCGAGTTTTCTCGAACAACAAAGCTTTTAATCCTTTTTCTAAAAAGGTTGTTGAACGAAATTCCAATACCTTTCTTGAAAGGCTTTCCACCCGTCGAAGAATAGTAAGCCGTGGAACCAAAGGGTGTTGCGATTATTACACCATCCCCTATCAAATTTTCAAATTTTTTTCCGTCAACCCAAACAGAAAATCTTATAGCCTTAGTTGGAAGTTTGTTATGAATTTGGATTTCGTTCAAAGCAATTAGCCTTTTATCCTTGAACTTTGCTTCGAGCTTCATTTCTTCTAAAACTTTAAATTCGCCTTTGGAAAGCTTTTCCAAAAGTCCTTCCAAATCTTTAAAAGAATAGTCGCATTTCCTGCAAATACTTGATTTGTACTTTACGATAAGTTTAGGGACTGAAGGAAACATTCTTTCGCTGTATAAAATCGTTCCATCCCCCCCATAGGTTAAAACTACGTCAGGATTTTTATTAACTACCCGAAAATTAAACTTCTTCAAAACTTTTTCTATAGGCTTTTTATCGTACTTGGTTACGATCGCTACCCTCAAGCCATCGCCTTCCTTACTCTTTCCTTAGCAATTTCCAAGGCAGCCTCTCTCGGAGGAATTTTTTTCTCTTTAGCCCTTTCCAGAACAACCTTTGTATTCTTTCTAATCTTCTCTTCTATTAGCCTAAAAGCCTTCTTTTCATCATAACCCATGTATTCTGCATAGCTTGAGATTACCCCACCAGCATTCGCAACAAAATCTGGAATTATTAGAACACCCCTTTCATTCAATTTTTTTTCAGCATCCAAAGTTATTGGAATGTTTGCACCTTCGACTATCACTTTAGCTTTAACCTCGTTCACATTACTCTCGTTTATAACATCGGCTAGAGCAGCTGGAATTAATACATCAACCTCCAACCCATAAATTGCTGTATTCGGTAGAATTTCTCCATCCTTATACTCAGTTACCTTACCAGTTTCTTTTTTGATTTCGATTAACTTTTCTATATCTAAGCCATTTTTGTTGTAAATGCATCCTTTACTATCGCTTACCGCAACTATTCTTGCTCCTTTAGCTGCTAAGAATTTCGCAGCAAAGGAGCCTACGTTACCAAAACCCTCTATCGCTATGCTTACATCCTTAATATCCAAGCCCAAAAATTCTAGAGCAACTAGGGTCGAATGGAAAACTCCATAGCCGGTAGAACCTAGCTCGTGGGGCAAGCCACCCAAATCTTTTGGCTTTCCTGTGGTCGATCTTGGGTTTCCATTTCCTTCGACGAACCATCTCATTTCCTCTTCTCCAGTATTAACATCTGGTGCAGCAATGTACATTTCGGGAGCAATCCCTCTTAAAGCCTTGCCAAAGGCAATCAAAAGCTCTCTCTTCCTTTCCCTATTTTTGATTTCCTCTTTTGAAGCAATTATTCCAGATTTTGCTCCTCCAAAAGGCAGCTCAGCTAGTGCACATTTCCATGTCATCGTCCTTGCTAGCCTAAAAACTTCTTCCTTAGTAACGCTTGGTGTCATCCTAATTCCGCCTTTTCCTGGACCCAAAGCAGTATTATCGATTACTAGAAATGCTTTTAGCTTAACTTTCGGGTCGTATATTTCCAAAATTTTCTCAGGTCCAAAATCGTCGTAGCTTATCATTCAATCACCCAAATTTTTGTTCAACCATTCTCTCACTTCGGCTTCTGGCAAAGCACCGACAAACTCGCTTGCTATTTCCCCATTCTTAAAAAGCTTCACGTTCGGTATACCCCTTATCTCATATTTTTCAGCTAACTTTGGAGTTTTATCTACGTTAGCTTTAGCCAGAACAAACTTTCCCTTGAATTCTTCTGCAAGCTTCTCGAGGATTGGGGCAAGAACCAGGCATGGCATACACCAAGGTGCCCAAAAATCTACTACTACAGGGATTTCTTTCGACCTTTCAATCACCTCTTTCTCAAAATTTTCATCGTTAACTTCTACTATTTCCATTCCACCACCCCTTAACCTCTTCATCAAATTCCTCATTTTCCTCAACTTAATTAACCTTTCTTCCAAATCATCCATGCTTCCAGTCTGCAACAATTTTAGATTCTATACCATGCAAATAATTGTAAGCTTCCAAAGCAGCTATCGCCCCCATTCCTGCTGAAACTACTATTTGCTTATAGGGTATGGAAGTAACGTCTCCTGCCGCAAAAATTCCTGGCCTTACTTCATCGCTATTCGGATAAAAAGTTTGACATCTCAAATTAACGACTATCTGGTTCATCTCGTCAACCTTAACCAAATGTTTAACCCAATCCGTCTTGAGCTCAGAACCAATTTCTATAAATAGACCATCTAATTCTAACTCCTTTGTCTCGCTAGTCTTTGTATTTTCTAAGATTACTGATTTTAAGAACTCATCTCCTCTGATTTCTTTAACTACGTAATTCAGCAAAAACTCTATGTTCTCTCTTTTCTTAGCTTCCTCAACTGTCTTTTCAAAAGCCCTAAACCCCTCTCTCCTATGGATTAAATAAACTTTTTTGGCAATGGAGCTTAGGTATAAAGCCGCGTCAAAGGCTGAATTGCCGCCGCCCACAACACCAACTACTTTATCTTTAAAAAGCGGTCCGTCGCAAGTAGCACAATAGCTTACGCCCTTCCCCAAAAACTTATCCTCATTCATCGCATTCAACTTTCTAGGAGTTTTTCCGAAAGCCAGGATTAAGGCTTTGCATGCATATTCTCTTTGGCTTAGAGTCTTAACTCTAAACTCTCTTTTTTCATCGACTATTCTTTCATCAACCTCGACAACCTCATCGAAAACTATTTGAGCACCAGCCTTTAAGGCTTGCTCCTGAAACCTTTTAACAAGCTCTGAGCCAGAAATAGAGAGAAAACCCGGATAGTTTTCGATATTAGGGGCTTCAGAAGCTTGCCCGCCAACTTCTTTTGTAATAACTAAAGTTTTCATCCCTCTCCTGCACGAATAAATGGCTGCAGGTAATCCTGCCGAAGACCCGCCAACAATTATAACATCATATACTTCCATAATCTCACAAGATATTAAGT
>CAYYER010000024.1:0-8568 GCA_964471045.1 uncultured archaeon
GTTTTAATTATTCTTTCGGGATCCATAAATTCATTAAAAATTTTTCTTGGGGGAGCGCTTATTATCTTTCTTCTTTCCTCAGGTGATAACTCTTTTATCTTTTCGTAATTTTTCAGAGCAAATTCATATCCCCAATGGGCTAACAATCTTCTTAAACAATCTTGGTACTCGCTTAAAAGCAATTGATTTTCCTGCTTCATAACCCCTTTCAAATTTTTCTTCATCCCAGCAAGGTCTCTAATTTCCTTGGCAATTCTCCTAATTTTAGATTGATAATCAAGTCCAGGTTTTTTTACTTCTTCCAAAATTTCGCAGCCAAAAAGATAGCCTATCTTATCAAAAAATTCCTCCGTTATTGGTGGTTCCCTCTTGAAATCTCTTGCAACTGCTCGGACAGCATGCCCTGCCTCAGAAACAAGACTTAGGGCTCCGTTTTTAATTTCTTTGGGCGACAATATGTGTAATTCTTCTTTTGGAGTCCAAAACTGAGCACCACCGTATTCCTTCCTTATCAATTCATCAAGCTTTCTTGATATTCTTAAAAATGGGTCCTCTGGCATTCGAAAAGGCCAACCTTTTGGGATGCATATAGCATGCTCTTCGGGGTAATAACTAAAGAACGGAAATGGGGAACGATACACCCTTACAGGATAAGATGATAAACTTTTCTTATCCAGGCACCATAATGAATTCCCCAAATTTTCGTATATCTTATTAGCAACTCTTTCTATTGCATCATCATTCACACCAATTTCATAAAACGTAAACCTTATTTTTAATTTTTCATTCAAGCCCTTGCACAAATTTTCATATTCAGGTGAATCAAACAAGTTAAACAACTTCTCTGTCATACTTTATAACAAGAGAGTTAAGTTTAAATTTTTTTGGTTAAAGAGCAAGCTTTAAATATGATTTTTAAATATTTTTATAGGGATAATGGCCAGAGTTATAGGAATAGTTTCTGGAAAAGGAGGGGTTGGAAAAACAACTTTTGCTGCAAACCTAGGAATCGCTTTAAGCAAGTTCAACAAAAAAGTAGTTATAATAGATTGCAACATTTCTACTCCACATCTAGCCTATTATTTGGGGGTAAAGAGCTATTCAGCCACTTTAAATAATGTACTAAAGGGAGAAATTCCAATCCACTATGCCCCAATTTATTATAATGAGGTAATGCTAATCCCTGCTTCGGAAGAACTTAAAGATTTGATAAGGGTTGATGTGGATAAGCTTAAAGAAGTGATAGAGGAGCTTGATAAATTCGGGAATTATGATTATATTTTACTAGATTCGGCCCCTGGCTTAGGAAGAGAAGCTTTGTCTGTTTTGCAAACTGCAAAAGAAATAATTTTTGTCACAACACCAACCATTCCTACCGTAGCTGATGTAACTAGGTGTGCTGAACTAGCTAGCAAGCTTGGAAACAAAAGGTTCTACATAGTCTTGAACATGGTTAGAGGAAGGGATTATGAGTTGGCTTACGAGAATGCGGAAAACTTTTTCCATTCTTACGTTCTAGGAAAAATTCCTTTCAGCCAAGAAATAATGGATAGCACAGCCCTGGGAATTCCTTTCCTGCTCTACAAACCAAATTCTCCAATAGCAGAAAGTTTCATGGAAATTGCGGCAAATCTGATTGGAATCGAATACAGAAAAAAGGAATCCATTCTTGAAAAGCTTAAGAAATTGTTCAAAAGATAGTTGACCTCCTAAATTTTTGATCTTTTTCTCTTGCTGCGTATTTGCTTAATAATTCCAGCTATTAAATTTATTCTCGGAACTCTCTCCATATAATCCCTGTATGCCTTGCCAAACTTTTTAAGGTTTCTCTTTTCTTCTTCTATCATAGCAAGACACAGTAAAACAATTAAGACTACTCCAACAACCAAGCTTATCCAGTGTTGTGAGATAATAATCAGCGCAAGGATTATCAACATATGGCCCAAGAATTCAGGATGACGAGCAAAAGCATACAAACCGCTTTCAACAAGAACTTCCTTGCTAGTATCTTCCTTTACATGCCCTTTCTTTCGCGATTTGCTCGACCACAACAGAAAAATAATTCCAAATGCCAAGCTTATCCATCCTGCATATAGCAATTTCGCTAAATCAGCAGAATTGTAAAGAAAAATGGTAGAGATTATCAATATTCCATACAAAGCAATGTATGCTATGTGACCAATTAAGTGACCGACATTTTTTCTACGCATAATTTTCATTCCTCGAAGAGTCGGTGAGGTGGTGCCATGCTTATTTTCTTCTACGTTTTGCGTACCAGTTGATGAAAATTATCCAATACAGGAATAGCAATGCGATAATACTAATCCAGTATGGCTTTTCAAAAACTGGTTTTGGTAGCGTGTTGAGATATACTATCGCACTTATTGTTACTATTACCGAGAGTACAGCAACAACAATTCTTCGCAGTTTATCTTTCTCCATTTTGTTACCTATTTTTGTTTTACTTTGATATAATTTGTATGCAGCCAATACGATAAGAAAGGTGATGGCCAATCCTGCAGAAATTTTTGGGTCAAGCATTGCTGAAAGCAACACGAAGAAAGCTGCTAAGGTGGCAATTATAACCTCTGTTTTATTATTCATGCCCATTTTATTACTTCCTTTCATAAACTAATTATATTTCCTTGCTTTATATTTTTACTTCAGGCGTCTCAAAGTGATTGCGTATAATGGATTACGGGTAAAAGAAGTTGCCGAAGGCAATTTGGGTAAAGCATAGTCTCTCTTCTAACCCCTACTGTGCCATATTGTATCTTGCTCTAAATTCTTTGATTCTTGTTTTCATTTCAATCCCTTTCTGGAAAAATAAAATCTCATCAAGAACCATGAGTAAATTCCAACAAGGATAGGAATCTCATAAATCTCTCTAAAATTCACCTCAAGTACCCCATAAAAATCAATCCAGAAAATGATAGACAAAGATAAAACAGTTATCCAGAAGGCATAATGACCTGCCTTATCGTTCACCCTTTCTATTCTCTCATCGATAACAGTTTCTATCTTTGGTTTCCTTACGTAATACATATTTGAAACAAGCAGAAGAATCCCTCCTAAGATTAGTCCGCCACCCAAAGAATGAATATTAAGCAACCAGAACAAGATACCGATAAAAATCATCGAAATGCCGACGTAAAACCCAGTTTTATTCTTTCCTCCTTCCATTTTTTTCGCCTTAATTATTGTTATATTATTCTAACTTAAGGTCTTAAATATATTCGATGAAAACTATTAATAATTATGCAAAAAGAAGTTGAGAAAGAACTTGAAAAATTTCTGAAAGGGAAGGTTAAGCAAGTTTACTTGAAATTGAGTAAGGATAAGGAAGTGAAAGGGTTCTTGGAACAAGCGAATAATCTATCGATTTTAAGGTTGGGTTATAATGATCATGGTGAAGTCCATTCTAAGATAGTTGCTTTAAATGCTTTGAAAATGTTTGATATTTTGGTTAAAAAGGGGTTTAGACCAACTGCAACCAAAGAAGAAATTGGGAGCATAGAGGATTCAAAGGTTGCGATTCTCGTGGGAGCTTATTTGCACGATATTGGTTGCGCCATTTCAAGAGATGACCACGAAATGACAGGAGTAATAATCGCTTTACCGATAATTAAAAGAATCTTAAGCAAATTCTATCCTGCTTACAAGCTAAGCAAAATTTCTTGCTTAATTTTAGAAGCAATCCTTTGCCATATGGGAAATTATGAGGCAACTAGTTTGGAAGCGAGAATTGTTGAGGCTGCAGACGGAACCGATGTAACCAAGGGAAGGGCAAGAATCCCTTTCCATATTGGAAGGAAGGATATTCATAAATTTTCAGCTCTAGCTATAGAAAAAGTTGAGATTAAAGAAGGAAAAAGAAAGCCCATAAGGATAGAGGTTTTCATGGAAAATCCTGCTGGCATTTTTCAAACTGAGGAAATAATGCTGAAGAAGATTAAGGATGCGAGACTTGAGGAGCATATAGAAGTCGTTGCAAACATTAGAGGAGAGAGTAAGGTCAGATATCTTTAATCCTTACCTTGAAAACTTCTATTCTTCCTGAACCCTAGGAGCTAGGATGAAGCTTAGATTTAGCTTATCCAAAACTTTAAAGCTTAGCTTCATAGGATAATCCTGACCCCATTCAAGAACTACTGAATCGGCAACCTTTGCAGCCTTTGCCATTTTCTTCAAGTAATCCAAGGGATATCTAGCCCTAGTTTCATCCTTAGCTTTTATTTCAAGCAATGCTTCATTCCCCTTTTCTAACTCTAGCTCGGCAGAGCTTATATCGCCTTCGGCCCTCATCGCGAATTTATTCGGCTTTGCTTCAAAAACTACTGAATCGGCAACAACTTCTGCATCATCTATCCCAGCTTTAAGTATGTCTGACTTAATTTCTGCCTTGGTTGTAAACTCAAGCTGGTCTATGGGTGGAATCTCTTCTTGAGTAATGTCTAGCAAGGGCAAGACAAACCTTCTCTTCGAGGAATTTTGTAGGGTTAGCTCAAGCTTCGAATCTTTGAGCTCTAGGATAAGCTTATCCTTGGCCTTTGCTCTCTTTAGAATAGAAAGCAAGTTAGCTATGTTTAGCCCAATGTTCTTTTCCTCATCGATTTTATACTCTTCAAAGGCTGTTGCTAGAATTTTAAAGTCAGCTACCGCAACCATCGCTCTGTCTGCAGCTATCAAGCTTATTCCATCCTTTCCCAGCTTGAAAACCCCTTCGTCTATAATCTCGCCGACAGCGGCTAAAGAATCCTTGAGTAAATCGACGTCGCTTAAAACAGCTCTAAACATTCAGACACCTGCTTTACTATATAATTCTTCAACTTCCTTATATAAATTTAGGTCTAAGCCATTTAAAGGTTGGACTATATCTGCTTTAATTTTATTCTCTTCTATAGAACAAAAAACCCTCACTATTCGATTTTCTTCTAGCTTTTTATCGCTCAAGATCTCGACTTTGCCAGTATCGTCTTGCAAAACGAAGCTATCCTCTTTAGCTTCTATTACTTTTCCTAAAAGAGAAATTTTTTTATGAGTCTTAAGATTTATTTCAGAAATTTTTTTAGGATAGTAATGAACGGGCATGTAAGATTATATCTTTTGCAAATTTTTAAAAGTTTATGAAAAGTTACCTATCTTTTCGATTCTTCAAGCGTATGGTCAACTTTTTTCTTTTTAGTTTGGTTCTCAGAGTTTAATCGATAGGAAGAGGTGGTAATATTATCATGCCAAAAATGTACAGTCGAAAGTTGGTTTAGCTATTCTAGATCAGCTATAATTTTCAACATAACCCTTCTCTAATATTTTCCTTAGCTTATTAATCGGCAAACTGGCGTCCACAATACTTAACTCTTTGAATACATACTCGACTTTAGCTCCACTATTTTTTAAATCTCTAACAGTTTCTTCCTCAACATTAGTTAAAGTCAATAGCACTGGAATATATCTTTCATTTCTAGCTTTGTAAAGCTCTTTTATAAGTTCAAGCTCCTCTAGCTGAAAGCTAGAAAGTTTCATGTTACTTATGTATTAAAAAAGAAATTTAAAGATTATTCTACTGTTATACGTATAACATAGGTTACAAGTAAAAAGCTGAAAATTGATTTATAACGAAAAGACTTAAGCTTTTTTTTAAAAGATCATGTTACACGTATAACATAAAGAAACCTTAAGCCAATTCCATATAGCTAAATAACACTAAAGAATTCGAGAAAATTTTCGGCCTACCCATAGCTTCTCCAAGAATATCCGCATTTGGTACACTTGTAGAAAATGGTTGGAGGTTCGTCAGCACTCCTCGTCTGCTGCATCCACCAATAGGCTTCCATGTTCTCGCACCTTGGACACATGATCTTTGTTTTGGGCAGCTGGGCTACGCCCTCTTCCTTACCCATTACTATAACTTCTCTCTTTTTCTCGCGCTTAACTTCTTTTATAGAAACCTTTCCCTTCAAAATTTCTCTATATCCGCACTTCCTGCAAACCAAATACTTATGCTTTCTTTTCTTCTCTACTACCATCAAATTTCCGCATTTCTTACAAAACTTTACCATTCAAACACCAAATATTCTTGAGATGGCAACCCTCAAATAACCGAGCTTCGGTATCACGAATATAACCTTTCCATGGATTTGCTCTTTTTTAACCCTGTATTCGAAGCTTAGCATGTCAGGATTTCTGTCTCCCTTAGTCATGAAAGTACCGTCAGGATTTTTCCTTATTATCCTATGGATTATCGGGACTTTTTGGCCGGGGATCGAATAAACTATTACATCTCCCACCTCATAATCATCAGCCCCTTGGACTACTGGCAAATCTCCTACAGAAAAGCCATTGGGTAAGGGCCATGAATCTATGTAGCTTCGGTTATACCCAAACTTCTTCTCAAGCCATCGGTAATGATTCATTTCGATTACTTTTGGGTCATCATGCTGCATGGAAGAAGTTACCACCGCAACTACTGGCAAATCAGTTGAAAGAGCGAAGGCTAGGCTTTGGTTTACTATTAAAGCTAAAACTATTCCTAGGATTGCGTAGAATATATAGCCGAACCATCCCTCCGTTAGCTTTTTCCAATTCCTTTTAAATTCCTTAATTTCTCTCTTCCAAGCTTCCTCCTTTTTCCTACGCCCTCCCATAACTCTCCCCCCTTACTATTGCAGTAGCGATTAGGTGGGCTACTCTCAGCGGCTCTGGAATCAAGCTTCGGGTCGCACTCAACCTTATTATTTCTCTCGCATCTTCATCGCTTATACCAACAGCTTGGAAATAAACCTTTTTATTCTTTACCCTGCATTCTTTGAGCTTTCCCGCGTTCAAAACTATCTTCCACCTTTTCTCAAAATCCTCAAAATTTTTCAAGGCATTCTCAACTTTTTTCAAGTCAGGCAACTTACGATTTACAACGATGACAGGCAAGCCAGTTTTTTCGTTCACTTTTTTTATGTCGATCAAATTAAAGCCTGCCATGGTTATGCCGTCGAACATGATTACTTTTAACTGTTGTTTGTGTCTGCTTGAATTTATAAGTTTTACTATTTTTTGAGTAGCTTCCAAACCATCTATTTTAACTTCGGTCTTTAAAACTCCGTCTAAAAATTTTCCTCCCCTGAAAACAACCCCGATAACAGGAACTAAAGAGCTTGAGCCTCGCTCAAAAGCTGCATCGTCGAAGCCAAGAATTCTTATTTCAGGTTTAATCATACAAGAAAAAGAATTGTCGCACCTACTATTTAAATTTAACCTTTAAGCTTCTAAGTATAAAAATAAAAAAATTTAAAGTTTTTAAATGAAATCTTTAGGTATAAGGTGAGGAAATGCAGCACGATCTGCTAGCAGATGCTTTATCAGCCATAAAAAATGCTGAAAGGGTTGGGAAGAAAGAATGCGTAGTCAAAGCCAGCAAGCTGATAGGAGAAGTTTTGAAAGTAATGCAAAAGAATGGTTACATAGATGCTTTCGAATTCGTAGACGATGGAAAATCGGGAAAGTTTAGGATAGAGCTTAAGGGTAGGATAATCGATTGCAACGTTATCAAGCCGAGGTTCTCGGTAAAGGTTGATGAATTCGAAAAATGGGAAAAGAGGTACTTGCCAGCAAGAGAGTTTGGCCTGCTAATTTTAACCACGCCAAAAGGTATAATGAGCCACAAAGAAGCGAAGAAGTTGCACACAGGTGGAAAGCTTTTAGCATTCGTCTATTAGTGATTGAAATGTACTTCAAAGAAGTTAGCATACCCGAAGAAGTTAAGGTCGAAATAAATGGAAATGAGGTAAGAGTTTCTGGACCTAAGGGAGAGCTTAAAAGAGAATTTGATTTGACAGATGGAATAAAAATAGAAAAAATCGAGAAGAAGGTTAGGGTTTCTGCTGAAAGCGAGAGGAGAAAAATTAAGGCAAGGGTTGGAACCATAGCCGCTCACCTGAGGAACATGATCAAAGGTGTTACTCAAGGCTTTACTTATAGATTAAAAATAGTCTATGCCCATTTTCCGATTACGGTTAAGGTAGAAGGCGATAAAGTTCTGATCCAGAATTTCTTGGGGGAAAGGGTTCCTAGGGTTGCAAAGATTGTTGGAAATACTCAGGTAAAAGTTGAGAAGGATGAGGTTGTGGTCAGCGGGATTAACATAGAAGATGTTGGCCAAACAGCAGCAAACATAGAGCAGGCTTGTAGAATTAAAGGAAGGGATAGGAAAATCTTCCAGGATGGGATTTGGATTGTGGGGCGAGAGTAAATGGTCAATCCTAGGAAAAAACCGAAGTTTTTAAGGGCAATGTGGGAAGCTTATAGGAGATTGCAAAAGGTAAAGTGGAGAAGACCTAGAGGTTCGCAGTCAAAGATTAGGAAGAAATTGAAAGGAAAGAGAAAGATGCCTTCTCCAGGCTACGGTGCACCGAAAGAATTGCGCTATCTACATCCATCTGGCTTTAAGGAAGTTTTGGTTTATAACGTAAAAGATTTGGGAAAAATCGATCCTGAAAAGGAAGCGATAAGAATTGCTCATCAAGTTGGGAAAAGGAAAAGAAAAGAGATTCTGAAAAAGGCTGAGGAATTAAAAAT
>CAYYER010000025.1:0-8204 GCA_964471045.1 uncultured archaeon
ATGCGATATTTGCAAGAAAGAAAAATTAGTTTTTTCTGTTGGAGATGAAGATTCAAAGAAAGTTGTCACTCTTTGCAAAGATTGCGTCGAAAAGTTGGATGGGATGCTTGCTTCCGAGGTTGTTAAAAAGTTTGGAAAGAAAAATGAAAAGGCATTCGAGTAAAATTTACTCTTTGAGTGGTAAGCGAGCTTTAAAGCTCGCTGGATAAAAAGAAAAATCATGAAACTTAAATTTCTAGTTTTTTTGCTCCTTCTTTTGATTCCACTAACTTTTTTGAAAAGATCTCCAGCCAAAACTCTTGTTACAGTAGCTAGAGTTATCGATGGCGATACGCTCGAATTGGCCAACGGAAAAAGGATAAGATTGCTCGGAATTGATGCTCCAGAAAGAGGACAATTTTTCTATGAGGAAGCGAGAGAAAGGTTAAAGGAATTGGTAGAGGGGAAAAGAGTTTTTCTAGAAAGAGATGTTTCCAATTCCGATAGCTTAGGAAGGTTGTTGAGGTACGTTTTTCTTAACGATACGTTTATCAATTTAAAATTGGTTGAGGAAGGGTTTGCAATCGCATACATAGTCCCTCCCGATAAAAAATATGCTTCAAAAATTTTGGAGGCAGAGGAATTTGCGAGAAAGCATGAGCTTGGAATATGGAAAAGGTCTTCTTTACAGTATGCAGATTGTATTCGGATAAAAGATTTTCATTTCAATGCTTTGGGCAGGGACAGTAAAAATCTTAACGACGAATACGTAGTTTTTGAAAATAGATGCAACATTTCGATAAACTTGAGTGGTTGGATGATCAAAGACAGGAGTTTCAAAACTTATGTCTTTCCTGAGTTTGTTCTAGATGCAAAAAGCAGTTTTATACTTCATTCAGGATTTGGAAAAGATACGAAGAAAGATTTGTTTTGGAATAGCACTTTTCCTATCTGGAATAACGATGGGGATACGCTTTTCCTCAGGGATAGAGAAGGATTTTTAATCTTGTATTATTCCTACTAATTTTTAGCTTTTTTTCCTCCGTTAACATCAAACCTTGGTCTAACTTCACAAAATTCTAAGGGAGAAGAACATTTGGAGCATACAGGAATGCCAGCTTTAATTATTATATCGTCTAGAGAAAGCCTTCCATGTTTAGGGCAAAGACATCTTGCCTTCATTCAACCCCCCCTATATCCCGGTATCCTTAAGGAAATTAAGCTTGCAATAGCTTCTATAAGCTTTGGTTCTGCAACTATTATATCGCTCGTCGTAATTATTCCGACTATCTTTCCGCTTTCCATGACTGGCAATTTTTTTATCTTATGCTTGAGCATCAAATCAACAGCATCCTCTATCTTTTTGTCAGACTCTATGGTTATCACATCCCTTGACATCACATCCTTAACTTTTACTTCATCCAAATTTTCTCCTCTAGCTACTAGGTTTAGAACATCTCTTTCCGTTAAAATTCCGACAAGTTTTTCATCATCTAAAACTAACAAGCTACCTATGTTATGCTTACTCATCACTTTCGAAGCCTCTCTTATGCTTATATCCGGGTTTATCGCTATAACCTCCCTTTTCATAACATCCTTGACCAACATACTCTCACTAATAATTTGTGATTTAAGAATTATTAGTTTAACCTATGTAAGCAGGCTTTTCTTTCTCTTCTTCCATCTCCCTTATTCGCTTAGACCTTTCGACAAACTTCTCATAATACTTGATCATGTCAGGAGTGATGCTTGGGGTTATCTTTTCCATAGCTTTTTCAAAATGCTTGCGCTTAACCTTTTTAGCGTTTATATCTTCTCTCAAAGCATTCATCGCAGCTTCTCTACATAAAGCTTCTAAGTCGGCACCGCTAAATCCCTCAGTCTTTTTGGCCAATTCTTTAAGATCAACATCCTTGTCCAAAGGCATGTTTCTAGTATGAACTTTTAGGATTTCCAACCTTCCTTTCTCGTCCGGAGCAGGAACTAAGACTAGCCTATCAATTCTTCCAGGCCTAAGCAAGGCAGGATCTATTAAATCAGGCCTGTTAGTTGCTGCTATTATTACCACATCTTTTAGCTCTTCCAACCCAGAAATTTCTGTTAGGAGCTGGGAAACTATGGTTTCTGTAACCCTCGTTCCATAATAAACTCCTCTCTTCGGAGCTAGAGCATCTATTTCATCGAAGAATATTATCGAAGGAGCGACTTGCTTAGCTCTCTTGAACAACTCTCTTATCTTTCTCTCACTTTCGCCTACCCACATGGTATTGTGTAAAAGAAATGGTAGAGTCCCGCCGATAAAAGAAGAGGTTGTTGTCTCTATATCAAACATCCATTGAGGCTTGTCTTCAACCTTCTTTACAACTTTTACCCATAAGAAAGTTCCTCTGGCGATTAGTTCTAAAGTTCTATAATCTTCGCTTTTCTTAAATTCCCTATTTGCCTTCTTTCTTATATATTCCATTATTCTTTGTAACCTAATCAACCCACATCTTTTCCTTTTATTCATGACAGCTTCTACCAATCCTTCTGGTATATCCCTATTTCTATAATAGCTCATTCCAAGATCTTTCATAACTTTTCTTAAAAGGTCTGAAATATCCGGTATTAAGTAGATGCCATTGTAGTACCTTCTTATTTTCTTATCAACTTTCCTTCTGTAGACGAGCTCTAGGAACTTATTGATTTCTTTCTTGCCTGTAATGCTTATCATGAACATTTTATTCTTTCCTTTCCAATATCTATACTTGATACCAAGCAACGTGAGTAGGTAAGCTAAACCATCGATTAATTTTTTGCTTTTACTCCCATACCTAACTTCCTTTTCACTTATAGTTCCGTCACCATCGTAGAGACCTTTGAGAAATTTTGAGATAATTTTTATGTCAGACTTAAATAGACAGCTTGGAACATGTATGAAGTGGGATTTCCTGTTTAAGTTTCTTTCAAACAGCTTTTCCAGGAATTTAATCAGAGGTGTGGAATAGACGCAAATCTTATCTTCGTAGCTTTTTATTCTCTCTGGAGGAACGAATAGTTTAAATAGGTTTACTATTCTTCTTCTCAACTTTCTATCTTTGTTACAAATACTAACGCAACCCTTTGAAATATTACCCTCTGATACGAAGAAACCCAGAAATTCGGCAAATTTTTCGTTCAGTACTTTTGGCAATCTATCAACAGTTTTTGAAGTTTTGATCTTTACATAATAGAAGTTTTTGGTTTCTTTTACTTTTTCTAACCATTTGTATCCGGGAAGCTCTAATTTGATTTTTTGATCGAAAGTGGGTAACTTGAATGGTTTTGCCACGAGGTCGCCAATCTTTATTTCTTCTGCCCTTATCCATTTTATCCTTCCATTTCTGAACGCGAGAAATGGCTGATTCTTAGAAACTACTATTTCATTTTTGTCAGAAAAAGCTATTCTATAAGTATAAGGAACGAATAGCTTGCAAGCTCTTTTGACCAAACTCCTCACTATTCTTCCATTTCTGTCAACTCCAAAAGAAAAAACAGGTTTTTCCAAACTCCTTACTTCTATCTTCTCATCCTGATATTCAACCTTGCTGAGCGGTTTTACTTTTTCATAGAAATCTTCTATTCTTTCCAATCCGCATAAAGATGTTAGGACTGGTGTATCCTTAGCTACGCATAATACTTCGGGACCCTTGACTGAGATGAAGTTAGCCCCCGATTCATTAGCTACTGCTTTAGCCAACAAAGTCTTTCCACACCCAGGAGGCCCATAGAGCAAAATTCCTTTGGGAGGTTTTATCCCAAGTCTTTTAAAAGCTTCTGGATGTTTCAAAGGCCATTCGACCATTTCCTTAAGCTTTTGTTTCACTTCTTCTAAGCCGCCAATATCTTCCCATTTAACTTTTGGGATCTCAACCAAAACTTCTCTCATTCCGCTTGGCTCAACAACTCTCAAGGCATGCTCAAAATCTTCCTTCTTGACTACAAGCTTTTCCAGAACATCCTTGGGCAATTCTCCGCCTTCCTTCCATTTTATCTCAGGCAATACCCTCCTCAAAGCATTCATCGCAGCTTCCTTACAAACAGCCATGATGTCTGCTCCTACATAGCCATGGGTAACATCAGCCAGCCAATTTAGGTCAACATCCTTGTCCAAAGGCATATTCCTAGTATGAATTTTGAATATCTCCAGCCTTCCTTTTCTATCCGGTACAGGAATTTCTATTTCTCTATCAAACCTTCCAGCTCTCCTCAATGCAGGATCTATGGCATTCGGTATGTTGGTCGCAGCTATAACTATAACCTTTCCTCTTTTCTTCAAACCATCCATTAGGGTTAGAAGCTGAGAGACTACTCTCTTCTCCACTTCTCCATGAACTTCCTCTCTTTTTGGAGCAATGGCATCGATTTCATCTATGAAAATTATGGAAGGAGCATTTTTCTCGGCTTCCTCGAATATATCCCTGAGTCGCTTTTCAGATTCCCCATACCATTTGCTCATTATTTCGGGCCCGCTTATAGAATAAAAGTTAGCCCCCGATTCATTAGCTACTGCTTTAGCCAACAAAGTCTTTCCACACCCAGGAGGCCCATAGAGCAAAACACCCTTTGGAGGCTCTATACCAAGCCTTTCAAAAAGCTCGGGATGTCTTATGGGTAATTCAATCATTTCTCTAACTTTTTGGATCACATCTTTTAATCCGCCTATATCTTCGTAAGTGACAGCAGGAATTCTCCTCTCTTCTAGTATAGCTTTGGGTGCTTCAGGCAAAATTTCCAATTCGGTGATATCGGTTATTCTGACTATTCCAGCTGGATCAGTGCTAGTAACTATAAACTTTGTTTCTCCGGAGAAAGGAAGGAAAACTTCCGGGAAGAATTCTTCGAAGCTCATGCCAAACATAGTTTCAAACAAATCCCCTCTCCTGCTTTTCCTAATCACAGGAGAAGGAATGATTATATCTCCTTTGCTCACAGGCCTCATGTAAATGTTTTGTTTAATTAAATTAGGAGAAACATGGATTATTATTCCCTTCTGGGCAGGAGCCAGAACAACTTTTTTTGCCTCTTTAACTTCTGCCTTTCTAACTTTTACGTATTCCCCTACTCCTGCACCACAATTCCTTCTAGTTATTCCATCCATCCTTATCAAGTTTAAACCAACGTCTGCAGGATAAGCCCTTACCGCAATGGCAGCAGTCTTTCTCTTTCCTTCAATCTCTACTACATCACCTTCTCTAATCCCAAGCTCTTGCATAACCCTAGAATCAATCCTAACTATCCCCCTTCCAGCTTCTTCTCTAGCGGTTAGCTCGCCAACTTTTAACTTAACTTCTTTTTCAGCCATGTTTCTTCCTCAAAAATATTTTTATCCAGCAATACCTTAAATGTTCTCCAAATAACTTTGTCTTCCCACTCTCTTAAAAATTTAATCATCTTTCTAGTTTTGCTAGCTGGAATGATAAAGCTACTCTGATCGATTTTAAGGTGCGGAATCTCATCTAACAGTCCGCTTCTCCTATAAACGTAAACTTTTTTCTCTTTAGTTATGGTTTGCTTCCAACCGTATAAACATCTGAAAAACTTATTTCTTTCGTATCTGCTTTCAAACTTCTCTGAGTTTATGGAGAAGCAAATTAGAATCGCTTCTTTTTTTCTCATAGTTTAGATTATTTACACCCTAAATATTTAAATGTTTTGCTAGTAAGGATAGGTTATATCATCCTCATCTTTAACTTCGATTTTAATCTTTTCATTCCATTTAAACTTTGGTTTGATTTTTTCTATAGCTTTTATCCTGAACAACCAAGATTTATACCAATTTATCTTAGAATAGCCCCTTATCTTAAATGGCAGCTTTCTCTTTAAACTGTCTTCGTATTCCTTATCGCCTACGGGATCGCTCATCGGATATTCCGAAAAATTTCTTATTATATCAGTAATGACAAAGCCCATCCCAATTAGCTCTTTCTCGATTTCTTGCCATTTTTTGAAGGAGCATTCTAAAGTAGTCAGGCCAAAATATCCTGTACAATCTTTCCCTTTGAGTAAAGAAGCCCCCCTCGAGAGAAACGCTAAGCAACCGCTAATGGTTTCCAACGGTTCCGTGCTAAATATGTCGAATTTTTTGAGAAGTTTTTTTGGCAAAGGGTTTGAAACATCGTAAGCTAAAGTTTCGATGTTTAGCCTAAACTTTTTGCTCACCCTTTCTATGTAATCCAACAAATTTTCATCGATATCCAAGGCTAAGATCCTTTTTGGTAAATTAGTCAGCCCTAGTGCAATACTTTCTAGGTCATCATCTCCTATTAAAACTATGCTCTTGTCAGCAATTCCATCCCAATAGTCCATCAAAGCTATCCTTCTTATCGAATCTATCGGTCTAATCCATCCCTGGAAATATTCTACCTTAACATGAGGCCTGTTTTTAACAATTTCAACGAACTTTTTTAGCAGCTTTTTCTCCCTGAATTCTATGAGCTTTCCTCTGCATCTTCCGCATCTTTTAACCCTAAGCCTTGGCTGAATTAGATGCTTGTATTTTTCTGTCACAAAAATTCTGTTATCCTTGACTGAAATCATTCCTTCTCTGTAAGCTTTGTTCATAACTTTAATGAATTCTCTCAGGCTAGAATCCCATTCGTCCAAAATCTTCCATAAAGTTTTTCCAGAAGGACCGATGAGGTTCACTAGCTTATTTTTCATATTTTTTAAATTCTCCCTTTAATCTTTAAATTTTTACCTAATCGAAAAGAATAAAAAGTATTAGCTTACTAATTTTATTTAGGCCTAAATTGTAGGCTCGGGGGAAACTTGAAGGATGAACGCGGAAGATGAAGAGAAAAAATATTACTGCAGCATACTCTGAACCTAAAGAATTTTGGTTAGACCGATTTCTACTCTCTGATTCGAAGATTTCATTCAATTCTCACCTAACTCTAAATGCACAATTCTTGGGATGTGACCCAAAAAAATTGCAAGATGAAAAATTCATAACTTCTACTATTCTTTCATCGATAGTTCAAGGGAGGATGAGACTGATAGACTTTCTAATAAAAAAGTTTGAAGGAGGAGGTCAAGGAATAACTGCTGTTGCTCTGATTGCAGACTCTCACATAATTGTAAACACCTTTCCAGAAACAACTTCTTTAATTCTAGATGTTTATGCTTGCACAGGAGCTCCGATAAATGTAATGTACGAGTTTGTAAGGAGGTTTAACCCAAAAAAATTCGATTTCCTTATCTTGCCTAGAATCATAAGGGATGAGAACATTCCATCGAGAGTGGTTCTGGATGAAAAAGATATAAACGATAGTAAACTTAGAAAGTGGATGAAGGAGAGAGGATTGCTTCCTTTGATAAACACTTCAGAAGAATTCCTCATCCTAGCAAACTTCATTGGTTTTGTGTTTGGAGACGGACATTTGCATAAAAATCTTAACTATGCGAGCCTATGGCAAAAAAACAAGTATGTTTTAGAGCTCATGAAAGAGAAGCTCGCAAAGATAAAAGTAAGGGGGGAAATAAAAATTAAAAAGAGCAAAGCTGGTAAAGAAGTTTTTGAGTTGCAAGTGAACGATAGAAATTTTTGCAAACTCTTATTCTTGCTCGGTGTACCTAAAGGTTCAAAGATAGAGCATAAACTCAAGCTACCCTGGTGGCTTGATAAGAAGGAACCTCCTATAGTCGGTGCTTTCCTTTCATCGTTACTATTTTCAGAACTTTCTAAACCAAAATCTAAACACATGAAAGTAAGAAGTACGGTTATCCCTTACATAACCTTTACAATGGTGACAAAGAAAGAAAACAAAAATGACATGAAAAAGTTCTTCGAGGGAATTAGAGAACTTCTAAAATGCTTTAGTATAACTTCTAGTAAGATTAGTGTTAGAAAAGAGGATGATAAATTGAAGTTTGTACTAAGAATTAACGCAAGCAAGAACAATCTAATGAGAATCCAATCATTGATTTCTCTGACCAAGATATTCCCCATAGGGGTGTTTGGTCCAATTAATTTTAAAGAAGCACCACCTCTCTACAAGAAAAACTCTGGATTTTACAAAATAATCGACTACCTCCTAAAAAATAAAACTACCTATGGGCTAAAAATGTTCAAGGATCTTGGAATATCTCAGCAGAAGGGATATAAGTGGCTAAAAATTTTGAATCATTCGAATATAATTAGACGTGAAAAAAGGGGAAGGAAAGAATTGATAGCTCGTAATGTAAAAGTGTGAAATGTTTTAATT
>CAYYER010000026.1:0-8189 GCA_964471045.1 uncultured archaeon
ACTTATGAAAGAAATTTTCCCTATCTAGAATCGGCTTCAACGGCTTTTCATTTATGCTTAGATACAGTTTTAGACCGAGTGTTGGTAATTCTCATTCAAAATAAGAGAAGGAAAGAATCTTTCTTGAACAAAAAACTTAAGGAAGTTTATCAGAAAATCCCATACTCACCTTATTTTATACCTTTTGAAAGAGCTTCAGGTTTGCCAGTTTCTTCCCTCCTTGAAATGGCTTACAAGACACCTGAAAATTTTGTTAAGAAAGTATTAGAAAATGCGGAAAGAGCGGGAATAATAAGAAAAGTTAAAGGATTCTATGAATTGGGAGAAACGGGAAAAATAATATTCCAAAAAGAAATAAAGCCACGAAAGAAAGAGTTGAAACAATTGCAATTGGATTAACTTACATTCTTTCTGGTATCTCGATTCCAATCAGCCTTAAACTATTTTCTAAAACAATCTTTGTCGCATTGACCAAAGTTAACCTAAAATTCTTCAATTTCCCATCCTCAGCTTTTAAAACAGGGCATGCTTCATAAAACTTATCAAAAATTGTAGCCA
Organism: uncultured archaeon; assembly: GCA_964471045.1. Classification (GTDB taxonomy): domain Archaea; phylum Aenigmatarchaeota; class Aenigmatarchaeia; order CG10238-14; family SCSR01; genus CALIKW01. The sequence continues at coordinate 559 of CAYYER010000026.1, forward strand.
ATTCAAAAGCATAATTGCAAAGCAAATGAGGCTTAAATTGATTTGCAGCTCTCAGGACAACTTCTGGAAATCTTGCTAGAGCTTTAACCAACTCTCTTTCCTTCTCGCTCAATTTCTCTGTTTTAAAGTTTTGTTTCCAGTCTCTTGCTTTCCTCAAAATTCCGTTGCATCGGGTTAAAGCATACTGCAAATAAGGGCCTGTATCTCCCTCGAAGCTTAGCATCCTCTTCCAATCAAAAACAATCTGCTTCTCTGGCTCAACCTTTATTATTGCGTACTTTAACGCACCTATCCCAATCTTTTCAGCAATCACTCTCTTCTTTTCCTCGCTCAAATCAGGATTTCTCTTATCTACTTCTTTATAAGCTAAATTAACCAATTTATCGACTACCTCATCCAGCATTACTGCCCTTCCTTCCCTCGAGGACATTTTCCCTTCTGGTAACCTGATTAGCTCAAAAGAAAAATGGTGGCAATTCTTGACCCATTCATAGCCCAGTAACTCTAAAATTTTGAAAAGCTGCTTGAAATAAAGGTTTTGCTCGCTAGAAACGACCCAAATGGATTTATCCAGCTCGAATTGCTTGAATTTCTGAACGGTCATGCCCAAATCGCTGGTTATGTATAATCCAGTTCCGTCAGACCTTAGGATTACTATATTTGGTAAGCCATGTTTTTCTAAATCAGCGACTATTGCACCTTCTTGAGATTTGAATGCAATTCCTTTTTTAAGAGCTTCTTCAACCAATTTTTTTCCCTCATCCCTGAAATCGCTCTCGTACAAATAAACATCAAACCTAATTCCAAGCCTCTCGTAAGTTTCCTTAAAACCTTGGATGCACCAGTTTACTATCTTCCTCCACAATTTGCTTACTCCTTCATCCCTTTCAATCTCAAATTTTCTCAAAATCTCCCTTGCCCTAGCTTCCAAGCTAGCATCTTTCTTCGCTTCCTCGTGAAATTTAACATAATATTCCCAAAGCCAGAAATCTGGTTTTCCTTCAGGCTCTTTCCCTCTCGCCCATTCCAAGTAAGCGACCAACAGCTTTGCAACTTGCAAGCCCACATCGTTAATATAATTTGCTCTAATAGTTTCGAAGCCGAGAAAATCGAAAAGATTGGCTAGAGCATCGCCAAGAAAAGTAGACCTTGCATGGCCTATATGCATGGGATGAACAGGGTTTGGGGCAGAGTATTCAACCATAACTTTCTTATTCTCTCCAATCTTTGAGCTTCCATATTTTTCTCCTTTTTCCAAAATCTCTTTTAAAACTTTCTCGCTTATCCTTTCCCAATCGAAGAAAAAATTTATGTAACCAGCTTTTGCTTCAACTTTAGAAATCAAGCTATCCTCAGGGATTTTTATTTTTCTAACCAATTCTTCGGCAATTGCTTGCGGATTTCTTTTCTTTTCTTTAGCCAGCCTAAAGCAAACAGTACAAGCCAAATCTCCAAAACCTTTTGGAGGAATTTCTAGATAATTTTCTGCATCTATTCCAACTTCCTTTAAAATCCCAACAACTTCTTTTTCCAACATTTTCCCTAAATAGATTATACCTGATTTAAGAAATCTTTTTATTGTTAGCTTACCTTTTAAACTTCATGGAAAAGGTTAGGGATTATTCGATTGAAGAAAAGTTAAGCATCGATGAGCTTGTAGAACAAATGAAAGCGAGCGGTGGTTTTACCGCAAAAATTTTAGCTAGCTGCGTCGATTTACTCGAGCGGATGATTAAGGATGAAGCATGCCTGAAAATTCTATCCTTTCCAGCTTGTATTGTAGCTACTGGGACAAGAGGGATAATCAGGGATATGGTTAAAGAAAAATGGTTCGATGCTTTGATAACCACTTGCGGGACTTTAGATCATGATCTAGCAAGAAGCTTTAAAGATTATTATCATGGCAGCTTTGATGCTGATGATGCAGAATTGCACAAAAAGGGTATTCATAGGATAGGGAATGTGTTTGTCCCTAAAGAGTCTTATGGCTTAATAATCGAGGAAAAAATGAGAGAAATTCTTAGCGAAATTTATTCAGAAAGAAAAGAATTGGCCAGCTATGAGCTTGCATGGGAAATTGGAAAGAGGTTAAATGAAGATTCCATTTTATATTGGTGCTACAAGAATAAAATTCCTGTTTTTGTCCCAGGAATTACAGATGGAGCAGTTGGATATCAAGTCTGGCTTTTCTCTCAGGATAAAGATTTTAAGCTTAATGTATTAGCTGATGAAAAATTTCTGAGTGATTTAATTTGGAGAGCAAAAAAGCTTGGAGCATTAATAGTTGGAGGCGGTATTTCTAAGCATCATACGATCTGGCATGCACAGTTTAAAAATGGTTTGGATTATGCTATTTATATCACCACTGCGGTAGAATGGGATGGAAGCTTATCTGGAGCAAGAACTAAAGAAGCCATTTCCTGGGGTAAGATAAAAGAAAGGGCAAACCATTTGAATTTGTACGCCGATGCAACCCTAGCTTTGCCTATAATAGCTTCTGCTTTGAAGGAAAGACTTAAATCTTGAAAATTTCACTCTTTCTGAACCAAAGTTTAATCTCTCTTTCTGCTTCAGCCTTTGAGCCAGATGCATGAACCAAATTTTTAACAGCTCTCCTCTCTCTATTAGCTTTAATTATAGAATCTCTTCCCAAATCTCCCCTTATGGTTCCTTTCTTTGCTTTTGAAGGATCGGTAAACCCAGAAATTTCTCTTATTTTTTTGACTGCATTTTTTCCTTCAACTACCATGGCAACAACTGGACCAGAAATCAAAAACTCTATCATCCATCTTCTTAAGGTCAAACCGATTTTCTCTGGATCCTGAGTTCTAAATATTTTTTTAAGTTGATCGAAATTCCCAGATTCAAGGGAAGCTTGAATGGTTTTCTTCCCCATCCCAACCAATTGAGATTTTGTCTTTGGATAATGCTTCTCTGCAAGCCTTCTGCTAGCTCTTACCATCTTCATCGCAACTATTCTCAATCCAGCTTTTTCAACTCTTTTGATTATCTCTCCGATTAACTTTCTTTTCACACCATCTGGCTTTATCATGAAAAAAGTCCTTTCCATCTTTATCCCTTTAGCATTTTTACAATCTCTTCTGCAGCTTTCTCCGCATGCTCGAACTCTCTTTTTTCTTTAAACCTTAGGTTAATAATTTTAACCGGACAGGCTACTTCGTTAGCAGCAGCGACTGCAAACATTCGATTCATAGTCTGATGAAGTTCGATCTCTTCCTCGCTTTCTATATCTCTACTTCTAGGTTCTCTTACAGTTCCTACAGAAGTTCTTTCTGGCTTTTTAAGCTTGAGATCAATCATCCTCCTTTTGAAAACTACCTTCGGGTCAAAATCAAGCAAAACTATCGAATCTGGCCTGATTTTTTTAATTATACGAGAGGGTAAGCCAGGATAATAGCCCAGGGGTTGCTTTATGGAAGCATGAGTATCTATAATCACCTTTCCCTTCAATCTTCCTATTCTTTCAGCAGCAAGCTCTTGCAGTTTTCTATAGTCCTTTAACTTAATTTTCTTCCTCATCTCATCCCTGTTTTTTATCCCAAACTTTTTCTTCGCAATTTCAAACATTACATCCCCAAAGATTACACTCTTTAACTCTGGTATTCTTTTTTTAACCAAGTTCATAATCGTACTCTTTCCAGAACCAGGAACAGCTATGAGCACGAGCTTCATCCAAATCACTTAAAACTTAATTTATTTTTAAGAATATTTTAAATTATAGGCCGGGGTAGTTTAGCTGGTTAGAACGCCGCGCTCATAGCATCTATGAGCTTTGATTTTGGATGAAAGAAACGCGGAGGTCGCGGGTTCGAATCCCGCCCCCGGCATTTAATAAAACCTTTTAATTCTCTTCTCTGTTCGAACGCCTGATAGTCTTCAGAGTTGGTTCATTCAGAATACTATAAACTATCTCTGAAAACTTACGGTAAGAAGACCAATCGATGTTTTTTGGAAGGATGAATGAATTTCCGTATTCGATTGCAATCCCTTCTTCCTCAGCTATATTTTGGAGAGCGAAGAAGAAAAAGGGTTTTTTAGGTATTGCGACATAAACTCCTTCATACTTAATTTCAAATCCTTCCAGACCTTCTTTCACAACTTTAAGGATCTTTTGAATCTCTTCCCTTTCTATAAACCATCCATGGTTTGGAATGTTCATAACCAAACCGTGCTTTTTAAATCTATTCAATAGATTGTAGGTAGTCTTCAAGCTTGCATTCAATTCTTCCTTGATCTTTCTAGCTGGAAGGATGAATTCTCTCGAGAGTATTTCAAAAAGCTTGGCTCCATATTTCAAAGACCTTGACTTAAACTTTGCCTCAATTTCTTGAGCTTTATTAGCGTACCAAACGGTTACGCTAGCTCCAGGCCCTTCTATTTTACTAACCAAATTCAACCTCTCCATTTCTCTCAAAAGTTTAAGAGTTTCGTATGAACTCAACCCAAAATTTTCCATTATCTCCTTACTTCTCCTCGGTTCCTTCGAAATGTAAGCTTTTATTTTTTGAAGCAAAGTATCCCTCTCCTTTTCTAAGATTTGTCGAAGCCCTTCTCCCCTATCCCTTCTAAACCATACTAATGAAGGTCGCCCAACTATCTTTTTACACTCAAGCCAAGAAACTTTTTCCTTCATTTCTCGGAGTATTCTTGAAGCTTCTTTCCTGCTCAATCCTAAAATCTTTCCAATTTCCTTGGATGTTTTGTATCCTTCGCCTAAAGCTTCGTAGATTTCTCTAGCATACCTAATTCCCCTAAGCTTGGCTTTCTCTTCTTCTCCTTCGATCAACAAATAGAATATCGGATTTTTATCGCTAGTCCTTCCAAACTTCCCCAAAAAATTTCTTTTGTATGCTTGCTCTAGAGCTGATTTAGTCTCGTCCAAGCTTAGATCGATGGCTTTAGCAACCTCTTCTTTAGTGCTCGGCCCAAGGCCGAATAGAACTTTAGCCAAATGAAAAAGAGAAACATATTTTTTATCATCCCCAACAGCATAAACGATCCCGTCTTTTTTTAGCCTTTTCAGCCTTTTGGTTATCTTTTCGAGTTTTCTGCTCTTTCTTCTACAATCTCCAAAGATTTCTTTACAAATTTCTAGAGAGGTAGCAACGTTAGAGGATAGGTAATCGTGAATTAATCTAGAAAGCTCATCCTTAGGCCATACTTTGTTCCCAATCAGTCTTTTATACTTTGGTGGAATTTCTTTCACAATTTTAAAATCGATAAAAAAAGATTTAGCTATTAACGAGAAAAATTTTTAAATAGCTTAGCTAAATTAAATCTTATGGAAAGAGTAGAGACAGGCATTAAGGGATTGGATGAAATTTTGAACGGAGGAATACCAAAGAGAAATATAGTCTTACTCTCAGGCGGGCCTGGAACTGGAAAGTCTATTCTAGGGCAGCAGTTTATTTACCATGGATTAAAATCTGAAGAGCCAGGGATAATAGTAACTTTGGAAGAGCATCCCGTTCAGGTAAGAGTTAACATGAGTCAGTTTGGATGGGATGTTAGAAAGTTTGAGGAAGAGGGGAAGTTTGCAATAGTCGATGCTTTTACAGCAGGCATAGGAGAAGCTGCAAAAAGAGAGAAATATGTGGTTAAAGATCCGGATGATGTTTTTTCGCTTTTAGAGATTTTGAGAAAAGCTGTAAAGGAAATAAACGCAGAAAGGGTTGTCATAGATTCTGTATCGACGCTTTATTTAACCAAGCCTTCCCTGGCAAGGTCTACCCTAATTCAAATCAAAAAGGTTTTATCTGGCTTGGGATGCACTTCCTTGCTCGTCTCTCAAGTCAGCGTTACTGAAAGGGGGTTTGGTGGGCCAGGAGTTGAGCATGCAACCGATGGGATAATTAGGTTAGATTTGGACGAGGTTGAAGGAGAGCTTAAAAGAAGCTTGATCGTATGGAAGATGAGAGGGACTTCGCATAGCATGAAAAGGCATCCTTTTGAAATTACTGATAGAGGAATAATAGTTTATCCTGAAAAAGTTGTTAAGATCTCCAGAAAATGGGTGGAGGTGTAGAGATGGAAATACCTTTAAAACCTGCTACGAGGGAAGAAATAAGCAAGCTTGAAAGCTCCTTGCTAGTAGGAACCTTACTCAAGGAAGATATCCTTCAAAAAATTAGGGAATCGGCGGATAAGCTAACTTGGATAGATTCTTTGGCGGTGGCTGCAGGAGCTTTAGCAAGAGAGAAAGCAGGAATGCCGGTGACCCAAATAGCCGAAGAATTGGGAAGAACTGAGCAAACCATAAGGAATCACCTGCACGAGAAAACTGAAGCTGGAAAGCTAGTTAGAGAAACCTATGAATATTTTGCGAAAGGTGGGGAGATAAAGTTTGAGCTTGGTGAAGCAAGCAAGCTTAGGGAAGAGAATCAGAAGCTTAAGAATATTTTAAGGCAAATAGCAGAATTGGTCAAAGAGATAGAATGAAGCTGACAACAGTTAAGCTTAAAAATCTAAAGAAAGCTAGGGAGCTAAGCGTAGTCGTTTCTTGTTTAATCAAAAAAGGGAATAAAATTCTCTTGGTTAAAAGGAAAGAAGGAAAAAGTTTTGCTGGATGTTGGGGATTGCCTAACGGAAGAGTTAAATTGGGCGAAAAATTAGAAGATGCGGTTAAAAGAGAAGTTAAAGAAGAAACTAATCTAAGGGTAAAGGTCTTGAAACCTTATTTAATTACTCAGGAATTCCATGACGACCATCATCATATAGTAATTTGCTTTAAGTGCAAAGCCACTTGCGGAAAATTGAAGGCTGGAAGCGACGTTGAGGAAGTAAAATGGTTTTCTAAGGATGAAATTAAAAAATTAAAACTTCAGCCTACCGCTAGGCTTCAAATCAAATATGGAATTGATTAGAAATTTCAACTCCTTCATGAGCCAAAAGCAAAAATTTAAAATAAAAACTATTTTAAAAATATGGAACTTAAGACCGTAAAAATCGAAGTTCCAGAAGGTTGTAATGTAATAGTTGGAAGGAGTCATTTTATCAAGAGCGTGGAAGATATTCATGAGTGCTTGGTAAATTGTGTTCCAAACATCAAGTTCGGAATAGCTTTCTGCGAAGCCTCTGGCAAATGCTTGGTAAGACACTCGGGAAACGATGAAGGACTGGAAAAGCTTGCAAGCGAGAAAGCTTTGGAAATTGCATGCGGCCATACTTTCATAATTTTCCTCAAGAATGCTTACCCAATAAACGTTTTGCCTCGATTAAAGCAAGTACCAGAAGTTGTTAGCATATACGTTGCGACAGCAAACCCGATAGAAATAATAATAGGAGAAACCGAGCAAGGAAGAGCGATTTTAGGCGTAGTAGATGGATTTAAACCGAAGGGTACAGAGGGAGAAGAAGATATAAAGGAGAGGAAAGAATTTTTAAGGAAGATTGGCTACAAACTTTAGACTAGAAAAGGAATGCTGGAAATATCATTTTTCAAAAAAGCTGAAAAGACTATTAACTTTTATTTCTTCTGCTTAGCCAGTTTCTCAAGCCTTCCTTTGATCGAAATTATACCGAAGCTGCAGAGTAAAATGCTGCAAACTATCACTATTAGAGTAAGGTCTGCATAAAGTTGAGAATTTTCTATCCCATAAGCTAGGGGTAAT
>CAYYER010000027.1:0-8024 GCA_964471045.1 uncultured archaeon
GGGATGATAGCTGAGTTGGATGCTGTAAACCTCTACGAACAGCTGGCTGCCATGACAGAAAATGAAAACATAAAGAAGGTTCTCTTGGATATAGCGAAAGAGGAAAAGACACACGTTGGAGAGTTTCAAGCATTGCTATTAAAACTCGATAAAGAACAGGAAGAAGAATTGGAAAAGGGAAAAGAAGAAGTTGAGGAAATAACTAGCACTTGAAGAAAATCCACTCTTTTTCTCTATTTTTTAATTTTATTAAGCAAAACCTACCCCTAAGCTTCTCTCCTCTTATTCTCACTACTATTTTATTCTCTTCCCTTTTCTCCAATTCGTAAGTTCCTCTATCCCAAATTTCAACTTTTCCTGCCCCATAGCAACCTTCAGGAATCGTACCTTCAAAGTTAGCATATTCTAAAGCATGGTCTTCCACTTGAATAGCCAACCTTTTTACACCTTTTTGATTCAATGGTTCTTTAGGTATAGCCCAACTTTTGAGCACACCATCCATCTCTAACCTTAAATCCCAATGCAATCTTCTTGCTCGATGCTTTTGGATGACATAAATTCTCTCCTTGCTCATCTAAGAAAATTATAAAAGGGTAGCATTTAAATTTAAGTTGATGGAGCTCACGAAGATTATAAAAAGATTGAAAAGAAGTGAAGTAGGGAAGATGGTTGAAAGAAGAGTAAAGGAATTTGAGGAAAATAAAAGTCCGAATAGAATTTTTGAAGAACTATGCTTTTGTATACTCACAGCAAACTTTAATGCCGAAAGAGCTATTAGGATTCAGGAAAAAATTGGAAATGGTTTCCTTACATTTTCTCAGGAAAAATTGGCCGAAGAACTGAAAAAGCTCGGTCATCGCTACCCAAAAACAAGAGCAAGGTATATAGCTGAAGCAAGAAAATACAAGAACTCTTTGAAGAAAATCATCAACTCTTTCGAAGATGAAAGAAAACTTAGAGAATGGTTAGTTAAGAATATAAAAGGGATTGGCTACAAGGAAGCAAGTCATTTTTTGAGGAATGTAGGTTTCAAGAACCTAGCCATAATCGATTTTCACATTCTTAAACTTTTAACCAAGCATAAGCTCGCTAGAAAACCTAAAACTCTAACAAGGAAGAAATATCTTGAAATTGAACGCAAATTGAGAAAAATGGCGAAAAAGTTGAACCTAAGCTTGGCTGAGCTCGATTTGTATCTATGGTATCTAGAAACTGGAAAAATACTGAAATGATTATTCTAATACTCCTTTCAAATAATTGGCTTTTGCCTCTTCGATTTTAACCTTAACGAATTTACCCAGAATGTTTTCTTTACTTTCTATAACAACTGGCTTGTAGCAATAGTTTCTTCCAACCCAAGTGTTTCCAATTCCTTTCTCGTCGATTAAAACTTCCCCTTCCCATCCGACCCATTTCTCGTTCAATTCCTCTTTTATTCTATTGACTAGCTCGTGAGCTTTTTTAGACCTTTCCTTGATTATCTTTTGGTCTAGCTGCTTGAGCTTGCTCGCAGGGGTTAGAGGCCTTGCCCCAAATTTCGAAATGTTTACTATATCAAACTTTATCTTTTCGAGAACTTCGAGCGTTTCTTCAAAATCTCTCTCGCTTTCTCCAGGAAATCCCACTATTATATCCGTGGCAATGGTTATTCTGGGCAAATTCTTCCTAAAACTTTTAACCATTTCTAAAAACTCCTCTCTCGTATAACCTCTATTCATGAGTTCTAAAATTCTATTACTTCCTGATTGCAAGGGTAAGTGCAAAAATTTGAAGATTTTCTCGTTTTCATAGACTTCTATCAATTCTTCCAAAATTTTTTTCACGCTAGCAGGATTCATCATTCCTATCCTTACAAAAAACTTTCCATCAAGCTTACAAACTTCTTCTAGCAAGGAAGCCAAGTTTTTTCCGTTGAAATCGTAAGAAGCATTATCCTGCGAAGTAATCCAAATTTCTTTTTTTCCTTGAGATATTGCATCCTTAATGTCTTTGATTATTAAATCGGTTGGATAGCAGAATAAGCTACCCTTATTGAATCTAACTATACAATAAGCACAAGCACGATTGCAACCGGTGGAGATTTGGGTTATATGGATTATAGGATTCCTTTGAACTCTTGGCAAGCAAACCTTTGGTTTTTTCAGATCTTCGAGAAAAACAACCTTCTTTCCTTTAAGAGTTTCGTTGGCAACTTCAACAATTTTCTGTACGGAATTTGGACCGATTAAGCTAGCTCTTGGATTAATTCTTTCTATAATCTCTCTTTGAGTTATGGGCATGCAACCCCCTACTATCAACGGCTTTTTAAGCTTAGTCAATTCTTTTATCTTGTTTACCATTCTCTTCTCGGTTGGCAATTTAACGTTGCAGGTAACAATTACGTTCAAATCGCTTTTTTCCGGATTATCGACTATCTCAAACCCGCTTTCTCTTAGCAAGCCTGCCATTATTTCCGAATCTGAAAAGCTCGCTGAACAACCATAGGCCAAGATGCAAACTTTCATGGTAAAGATATAAGATTGAAGAAAAATAATTTTTTGGCTTAGGCATGAGACAGTCTTTCAGATAAACTTGAGAGTCAGAAGAAGGAATGAGAGAAAAATTAAAGAAGAAAGTAAAAAAATCGAACTAAAACCAAAGAATAAGATTAAGAAGCCTGAAAATGCAATGATTAAAGTTCTTGCAAAATGAAAACCTGTGAAGATAATTCCTATGTCTGTTCCGTAGGAGTATTTTCCTACTATCTTCGAGATTATCGTCTCGTTTCCTGCATTAACCAGACCTCGTGAGATTCCGAGCAAAAGGAGGAAGAAAGGTATCAAAGAAAGAGGGGAAGAAGAGAGTAGAAAAAGAGAAACAGGAAAGGCAAAGTTAAGGAGCATTAGATGCTTAAAATCTAGTCCGAGCAAAAGAATCTCATAGGTTGATATACCTTGCATTAAAATTTGAAAGCCTAATAGAAATCCAATTAGGCTTTCAAATTACCTTTTTCCCTCAAGAATAAAGGTAAAACATAGCTATCTATACCGCCAATTGAGAGGCCTAAGAGGATGAAAAGAATTAAGCCTTTTTTAAACTTTTCCTTCTTTTGTTTTAAACTCAAAATTTTTCCCAATCTCCTTTTCTTCATCGGCTTGGACTTTAAACTCAAGGAAAGAAAAAAGAGGGGTAGCGAAATGAGAGAAGAAATTAGTAGAATTTTTGAAAAAGAGAAAGGCATGACTAGAAAACCGAATGCAAGAATTGCAAGAGCTTGGAAAATAGAGCTGATCGCTCTCAACCTTCTTAATTCCTTCTCCTTATCCCTCGCTTCTTCTAAAATAGAAGCTCTGTTAACAGACCAAAGGGCTGAGCTTTTTACTCCCTCCGTAATCTTTCCTGTAAGAAATTGGAATGGGTTGAATGCAAAGATGTAGATAAGAGGGGTAAAGAAGTTTAGAAAAGCATTGAGGACAAAAAATTTCTTTCTTCCTATTAAATCTGAAAGGATTGCAAAAATTAGTCTAAAGGTTTGGAAGACCAAAGGGAGTGAAGCATAGATCAAGCCTATTTCGACTATGCTTATGTTTCTTTCCCTCATGAGCAAGGGTAATGCTACGAATAAAATTCCTCCGACCAAGGAGTTAAAAGCTTGGATTGCAAAAATTTTTCTAAGCTGGTTCTTCATCTTTTTTTCCCCTAAGCCTTGCAATCCTGTTTTCGATTATCTTAGAAATCCTTTCGGGCTCTCTTATACCTTTGATTATAATATCTCCTTTTACCCCCTTGACTACAACATCGCCAAAGTTAAAAATCCTTCCTAGCACTCCTTTTATGGTTTTGATGTCAGCAACGCTTTGATAGGGAATCGAGACTGTTTTTTTAGTTATTATACCCTCGACCTTTCTTACTTCTGTATCAGTCACTATGTATTCTCTCAAAACTTTTTCAGCCTCTGGTTCGAGAAAAAGAATTAGAATTATTGAAAAAAGTATTAAAAAAATCAGTTGAGAGTACAAGCTTTCAAAGCTTAGGTAGGGTAGGAGCAAGATCAAGAAAATAGCGATCAGAGCAACTAAAAAATAATTCCAAAGATAAGAAATCCTTGCTGTCTTGCATTTCAAACCTTTTACTTCTTCCATATTTGATTTTTATCCTTCGCTCTTATTCAATTTTTCTACCACATACAAATCAACGTAGTACTTAACCCTTGGCTTCCTGTGAAATTTGAAAGTATGAGGTAAGACAAAATCGAACTTTAAAATTTTTTCAACCCTTGCATTAAAGCTTTCGATAAATTTTACCAAAAAATTCCTCGTTCTTTTCCTTCCGTCTCTATGCAAAGTATAAATTCTCTTTCCGCATCTTAAAGCAGCCTCTATGAAAACTCTGTCAGCATGCCTTGATTTAATTCCAAAAGGAGGGTTTTGGACTATCGTATCGGCTTTAGAAAACCAATTTCTAATATCGCAAGCAACAAAATAAACTGGTAACTTTTTTGAGATGAAAATCTCATGCCTCTTTAAATTCTCCTTCGCAAGCTTTATCATAGCTTTATCTACATCGATTCCTATAACTAACTTTGCTCCGAGTATCGCTGCCCCTATGGCAAGCCTTCCCGAGCCACAACCAAAATCGAAAACTACCTTGTTTTTTATATCCCCATGCAAATAAGCAAGGTTTAGAATTTCTGCAGCTAGGTTACCAGTTATGGTATATTGCTCTAAGCTCGGCTTTGGCAGCTTAGGCTCGGCCAATTTCTGCAAAAGAATTTCCAGCTCGGATTTTTTAATCATATTCGCTCAGCAATATACAAATTGTGTTTGGTCCGTAAAATTTTTACTCTAACCTCATCTCCTGAGTTAGAGTTGCAATTGACTACTGTTATACTCCTGTTCCTTGCTACTCCAATCCTTTCGTTTCTCATCCATCCAGGGGCTAGGATTTTTACCCTAGCCTTTTCACCCTTTTTGAAAACTATGGGATAGATCTTTGTTTTCCTTATGCCAAAATCCTTAGGCCTTATCCTTAACTTAATCTTGAACTGTTTTTCCCACTCCTCTATTTTCCTAAAGAATTTCCACCAAGTCAATGCTCTAACACCCTTCATTTTTCTACCGTACTTATGAACCTCGTATTTTTGAATTCCCAAGCAAGGCCATCTTTTATTTTTATTTATCTTTTTAACCCACTCTATTATTTTTGGAATTTCTTGATCGTTTATTCCAGGAATCCAGACTGGCGTTACTAAAAGTTCTATCTTACTCTCAGCAATATACTCTGCAACCTGCACTATTTTTTTAATGTCATAGCTTTCTATCCCTGCTAGATTTCTTGCCAAATTTTCATCTAAAGAGTGAATCGATAGATTAATCCTTTGCAAGCCGACTTCCTCCAGCTCGTCTACTTTATCTTCATCGAGCAAAGTCCCGTTAGTTTCCAGGGCAATACTTTCAACTTCTAACTCAGAAATGGCTTGAATTAGCTCGATTATCCTTGGGTAAGTTAATGGCTCGCCAACTGAATCAATGAAAGCATGAAGCCTTCCTTTAAAGGCTATGAGCTCCTTAAGCCATTCCATCAAATAATCTAAGCTTGCAACATATTCGGTGACATGAAATCTAGAAAAGGGGCCGGAATCTGTGGAGCAAAAGGGACAGTTTAGATTGCAGACAGAAATAGGTCTTATCTGTAAAAGATTCGTACCTCTATCGATTATCCCAATCTGGATCAAACCAACCAAAGGAACTTCTGCATCCTCTGGTATTCTAACTAGTTTTTTCATAAAACAAAATGAGGTTGAGGGACTTATTTTTGCTTTTGAAATACGTATTTCACTTATATAAATACTTTTCTATTCTCGAGTATTGAAATGAAGAATAGAAACAATTTAAGCCCAAAGCTGGAAAAGTTTTTTATGAGCGAAGCGTTGATAATAGTCGATATGCAGAAAGATTTTTGTAAGGGAGGTAGCTTAGAAGTTCCGGGAGCTGATGAAATCGTTCCCATCTTAAACAAATACATAGAAAAATTTTTAGGGAAAGGACTTGTAATCGCAACAAGAGATTGGCATCCTCCTAATCATATCTCATTCGAAGAAAAAGGTGGAAGATGGCCTAAGCATTGCATTCAAAACAGTGAAGGTGCTGAGTTTCATCCAGAGCTCAAACTTCCCGAAAATGCGATAATAATTTCAAAAGGAACTAACCCTAAGAAAGAAGCCTATTCAGGGTTTGAAGATACAGAGTTAGAGAAAATTCTAAAAGAGAATGGAATTGGAAAAGTTTTTATTGGAGGAGTTGCAACTGAGTATTGCGTTAAAGCAACTTGCTTGGATGCTTTAGAAAGAGGGTTTGAGGTTTTCTTGCTTGAGGATGCCTGCAAAGGAGTGAATGCTGAGGATGAAAGAAAAGCTATAGAAGAAATGGTTAGAAAAGGTGTGAAGCTAATTAGAATTGAAGATATGGATTAAGCTAATTCTTTAAGCCTAGGGAACTTTAAAGGTTCAAGTCCTTTTTCCAAACCTATTGGAATTAGATCCTCGAACTCGACCTCTTCCCTTAAAATTGGAGAAAGTAAATCTTCCTTAGAAACTAGGTTAACATCGGTTCCAGAAGCCCAGCTTGAGAATGCGGGCAAGCAAATAAAGTTTAAATCACTTTTTGTCTTCCCAAAAAGCAAGCAAGGAACTTTAACCCTATCAAAACCTTCTTTTAAGACTAGGCTTGGATGCTCATGAGCAATTATCAAAGTCTTTGCTTCCTTTGGAATTTCAATTTTTTTATGGCCATGGGTAAAGCAAACTCCCTTTTCTAGATAATAAGGGTCGAACAAATCAATTCCAAGCTTCGAGATTATAGTTAGCAAGTAATTGTCATGGTTTCCTCTTACCAAGATTATTTGCTTAACCCTTTTCCAAAGAAAATTTATCAGATCCTTAACCTCTCTCCATTCTTGCTTGGAAGCTTCCCCAAACTCATGCTTCAAATCTCCGACTATAATTAGCTTTTCTGCTTTGACCAGCTTAAAAATCTCGTTCAAATCCTTTTTTATTTCCTTAAGCTGGGTTTGAGGAACGAAAATTCCCTGCTCAGCCAAAGCTAGCTCATAGCCCAAATGCAAGTCAGCTATGGCAACAGCTTTCAATCCTTCGAGAAAAACTGCTGGAAAACCGTCAACCGTTTCTATTCCCTTTAAAACTTGCTTATCTCTCAAACTAAGTTAATTTAGAAATAGTTTTAAAATTAATGTTATACGTATAACCTAAAGCTAGCCAATCGAACTCACTACTTTCTTATGCAACTCTAGCAGCAACTTCTTCCTATCCTCCATCAAAACCACATCGCTCTCGCTAATCACGAATAGATTATGAGCGAATGGCGAGGGAACATCGCTTTCCGGCAAAAATTCAAGCTTAACTTTCCCTTTCTCTACATCTTCCAAAATTTTTTTCGCATTCTTTACGTCCATAAAATCTTCTAGAATTTCCCTGTAGGTTTCTTCTAAAATCGGGAACTTGCCCAATTTTTTAACAACCTTTATCAATCTTTCAGCATTCATTTGCTGCTTCTCGACGCTTATCTCATAGCCTTTATAATTCCTTAGAATCATGAATGCTCTCGCAGCGCAATGCCTGAATTTTCTTTTGATGAGCTCTGTGTTTTCGATAGCCTTCCTTAAAATTTCCTCAAAATTCTTCGAATTAACGAGCTTTACGATTTCTTTTGGATCAAACTTTCTAAACTTTCTTCTTAAAGATTTGATGCTCAACCATTTGGAAGCAGAAAAGCTTTCAAAGGGTATGGTTAGAATAAAGCCATTATCGCTTATGGCTACACCCACACTCCTTCCAACTTTTTTCATTAGAACATAAGCAAAAGCCCTGCTCAAAGCATCGTTGACCCTTCTTCCGTACAAAGTATGGAAAACAAGGTTTTGAGCATCCGGCTCGATAACGTTTTCAACCAAGATTACTCTATCGCTCGGATAATTTTTAACTCCAAACTTTTTCAAAAACTTCAACTGCAATAGCCTGTAATCGTAAA
>CAYYER010000028.1:0-2151 GCA_964471045.1 uncultured archaeon
CAGATAGCTTTATTGATCAAAAGAGCAAAGGGAAAGGCGAGAATTTTAGAGGAGAAATTTGTTTTTTAATCCTTTTAGCTTTCTCCAAGGAAAAGCTTAAAGAAAAGTATTTTTGATAAACCTTATTTCAAGATTTCCATATTTCTTCATAGAAAACTATTTAAAATTTTTATTTTACCCTTTAATCATGAACAGCTGCCCAGAGTGCGGAAGTGAGAAGCTAGAACTAACCAACGAAGGACTGGTTTGCAAGAAATGCGGTTTAGTGATCGAGGAAACCTATTACTCAGGAAAAAGAATCGCTTAAAATTTTCAGGGATAAGCTCTCCCTTAGCCCAAACTACCCTTCTCGAAAAATTTTAAAATCTCATGAATTTTTATTTCCGCTTCTTCTTCCTCTTCCATCCTCCTTATTTTCACCCTTCCAGCTTCCAATTCTTTCTTTCCGACTATGATTACATAAGGAATCCCTAGAGAATCGGCATACTTCAATTGCCTGGTTAGATTTCTCCCCCTCAAATCAAAATCTGTTTGAATCCCATTTTCCCTCAGCATGAAAACAATTTCTAAAGCATTTTCTCTTACTTCATCGCTCGCGCACGCAACAAAAACTTTAGTCTTGCATTTCCTTACTTTAATTAGCTTCCTATCTTTTATGACCTCTATTATCCTTTCTATGCCCAAAGAAACTCCAGTTGCCGGCAAATCCCTTTTAGCAAACAAAGCAATGAGCTTATCATACCTTCCGCCTGCCGCAATACTTCCTATTCCTTTTTCAGCAAAGAATTCGAAGATAGGGCCAGTATAATAGTCCAAACCCCTTGCCAAGCTCAAATCAACTTTTATGTACTTCGAACATTTCATCAGCTCGAGCCACGCTATCAATTCTTTCAATTCATTTATCCCTTCCATACCTTCTTCAAAATCTTCGATTAGCCTGCTAACTCTTTCAAAAATTTCGTTCGGCTTACCTTTAATTTCAATCAGCTCAAAAATTTTTTCTATGGATTTCTCAGGGATTCTTTTCTCCTTCAGTTCTTTTTCAACCCCTTCTCTTCCAATCTTTTCTAGCTTATCGATACTCCTTAAAACATCCAAAACTTTAGCTTCCTCTATTCCCGCATACTTAACCAAAGCATTCAAAATTTTTCTGTTGTTTAGCCTAACCACAAAACCTTCAAAGCCCAAAGCTTTTAAGCAAGCTATTGCACAAGCTATTACTTCTGCGTCTGCAAGCATGCTTGCCGAGCCAACTATATCTATGTCGCATTGCAAAAATTCTCTTAGCCTTCCTTTTGCTACATCCCCATACCTCCAAACCTTTTGGATTTGATATCTTTTGAAAGGCAAGGGCAAGTCAGGATTTTGAGCTATCACTCTAGCCAAGGGAACCGTTAAATCATATCTTAATCCAATTTTTCTTCCCGCTCTGTCTTCAAAACTATAAGTTTCTTTTAGGATTTCCTCTCCTCCAGCCCCTTTTGCAGCCAGAACTTCCCAGCTTTCAAGAGCAGGAGTTTCCAAGGGCTGGAAACCAAAATTTTCAAAGATAGTTTTAATTTTTTCTATTACTCGCTGCCTTAAAATCATTTCAGCCGGCAAGAAATCTTTCATTCCTTTTAACGGCTTGAATTTCATGCCAATCAATTAGTTTTTAATTTTTTTACCTTATAAGGTAAATTTTCCCAAAATTTTTATTTGATTCAAATCCTAAAGTTTATTCTATGCCAGAAGCCTACTACAACCCAAAAGCAATAGAACAAAAAGTAATGCAATTCTGGGAGGCTAATAGAATACCTCAAAAGATAGTAAGGTTCGACCCTCAAAGAAAAAAATTTTATTTGTTGGATGGTCCTCCTTACGTTAACGCTGAGCCCCATGTTGGCCATATAAAAACAACCACTTTGAAAGACATTTGGTCTAAGTTTAAGTTCATGCAAGGTTTTTCGGCCTGGTTCCAACCAGGCTTCGACTGCCATGGCTTACCCATAGAAAACATGGTTGAAAAAGAGCTTGGAATAACTTCCAAAAAAGATATAGAGGAGAAGGTTGGGGTAGAAAATTTCATCAAGAAATGTAGGGAAAAGGCTCAGGGAAACGAAAAGCTTTGGCTCGAGCTTTACAAAAAGCTTGGAGCATGGAGGGGCTGGG
>CAYYER010000028.1:2161-8018 GCA_964471045.1 uncultured archaeon
AGCCCTTACCTTACTCTGGAAAACTATTACATAGAATCGGCCTGGTGGAGCTTTAAGCAAATGGCAGAAAAAGGGATGCTCT
This sequence comes from uncultured archaeon, assembly GCA_964471045.1. Classification (GTDB taxonomy): domain Archaea; phylum Aenigmatarchaeota; class Aenigmatarchaeia; order CG10238-14; family SCSR01; genus CALIKW01. The sequence continues at coordinate 2,244 of CAYYER010000028.1, forward strand.
ACCAAGGAGAAAAACCAACCTATTGGTGTCCTCATTGCCAAACCGCTTTGGCAGGGTATGAAGTTACTGACAGCTACGCTCAGGTTAAAGACCCTTACATTTACGTTAAGTTTCAGCTGGCTGGCAAGCAAAACGAATACATAGTTATCTCCACTACCACCCCCTGGACTTTAGTGAGCAACGTTGCGATAGCGGTTCATCCAAACGAATATTATGTTAAGGTAAGAGTTGGAAAGGAAAAGCTTATAATTTCTGAAAAAAGGGTTGAAGCAGTCCTAAAAGATTTGGTTAAAGTCGATTACGAAATCGAGGAAAAGTTTTTGGGCAAGGAATTGGCTGGGTTAAAATACTTGCCGGTATTAAAAGTTCCTGTTCAAGAGAAGCTGAAAGCTGAGGCAAATGCGCATAGAATAATTCTCTCGATTCCCGTCTTGAAATCGAAATCTTACAAGCACGGCATCCTAGAAAAAGCAGCTGAGCTGAAGGCAGAATTCTTCGACTTTGTTAATGCAGCTGAGGGTTCTGGTTGCGTTCATGTAGCTCCTGGACATGGACCAGAAGATTATTACGTCGGTCAGCATTACAAGCTACCAGTAGTTTCTCCCATAGATGATGAAGGCAAGTTTACCGGGCAGGCAGGAGAATTCAATGGATTGTTCGTTAAAGAAGCCGATAAAAAAATCGTTGAAAAGCTTGAGAAAAAGGGTTATTTGCTTCATTTTGGATGGGTGGTTCATTCTTATCCCCTATGCTGGCGTTGTAAATCGCCGCTAATTTTCAGGCTAACCAAACAATGGTTCTTGTCAGTCGATTTGATAAAAGAAAGAATGCTCAAGGAAAATGAAAAGGTCAGGTGGCTACCCCCTTTTGGAAAAGAGAGATTCAGGAATTGGTTGAGGGATGCCGTAGACTGGTGTGTTTCTAGGCAGAGATACTGGGGGATTCCTTTACCAATCTGGGTTTGCGAGAAATGTGGGAAGATAGAGGTTATTGGTTCAGTAGAAGAATTGAGAAGGAAGGCGAAAGAGAAATTGCCTGAAAAGCTAGATTTGCACAAGCATGTAGTGGATAGAATAAAGCTTACATGCCCCAATTGCAACTCGGACATGCGAAGAGTTCCTGATATATTAGACGTTTGGTTCGATTCAGGAATAGCTCCCTGGGCATCCCTAGGCTATCCTTTCAAGAATAGAGAAACGTTTGAAAAGCTCTGGCCAGTCGACTTGATAGACGAGAGTCAAGACCAAATAAGAGGATGGTTCTACAGCCTAATGTTTTGCGGCGCTGCCATTTTCGACGAATCTCCTTTCAAAACAGTTTGCATGAACGGCTGGGTTTTGGATGAAAGAGGGGAAAAGATGAGCAAATCTTTGGGCAATGTAGTCTGGGCTCAAGAAGCTTTTGAAAAGCTTGGAGCAGATGTATTAAGATTTTACTATTGTTGGGAAGTTGCACCTTGGGAACAGCAAAACTTTAGCTTTAAAACTGCTAACGAAATCAAAAAAGCCATGAACATTCTCTGGAATTGTTATTCCTTTTTCGTTTTGTATGGTGCTGAATTTAATCTAATCGAAAACCCCGAGTTCAAGCTGGAGGATAGATGGATTTTATCGAGGTTGAACAGCTTGATAAAGGAAACAACTGAGCATTTAGAAAATTTTGAGTTCCACCTGGCTGGAAGAAAAATAGCAAGCTTCATAATAAAAGACCTAAGTCATTTCTACATCAAGCTCATAAGGGATAGAGTCTGGGTTTCAAAGGCTGACCAAGACAAGCAAGTTGCGCTAAATTGCCTTTACCGAGTTTTAATGGGATTGGCAAAGATCCTAGCGCCGATAACTCCGTTTATCTCGGAAGAGATTTACCAGAATTTGAAAGGTTATGGAAAGGAAGCAGAAAAATCTGTTCATCTATGCAAATGGCCTTCACCCGATGAAAAGCTGATAGATGAAGAATTGGAGAAAAAAGTGGAAGTTGCTAGAGAAATAATCGAAGCCTGCTACTCTGCAAGACAGAAAGTGAACATTAAGCTGAGATGGCCTGTTAGAAAAGTTTTAATAGTTTCTGGAGAAAAATTGGTCGAAGAGGTAGTTAAAGAGCTGAATGAAATTTTGGTCAGGATGTGCAATTGCAAGGAATGTTTATTAGAAAAAGAAAAGCCAGAAGGAGAATTTAGCGAGGGAGAATTTAAGCTTGGGTTTGTTTTAGTGGACAAAAAGCTGGATGAAGAAATTTTGGAGGAGTGTTTGATAAGAGAATTGATAAGAAAGGTTCAATCCCTGAGAAAAGATTTTGGTTTTCATGTCAAGGAAAGGATTTATTTGACTTTGAGCTCGGATGAAAATACGAACAAGATTCTTGAGAAATACCTAGAAGATTTGAAGAGGGAAGTTGGAGCAAGCGAAGTTAAGGTAGGCGAGCTTAAAGGAAAATTCAAAGGAAAGCTAGAATTCAGGGAAAAGCTCGTGGAAATAGCATTCGAAAGAATTAAATGAAACTTCCTTCCAAAATTCCAGCGATTATAGCCAAAGCAAAAACTAAGGATAAGGTTAAGGCAGTCGTTCTAGAAAAGAGCAACCTTCTACCAATTTCTTTACACTTCTTCCAGCTCCCTTTTAAAATGAATGGGGATAAAATCTCAAGATAAGCGAAGCCCAAGGAAGTTGCGAGGAATAGAGCAAGCAATTCGAAGAAGGCATAATTCAGAAGAAGCCTAGCCAGTTCTAAAAATTTTAAAATTCCAAAATTCAAGGAAATGTAGGTTAGAAAAAGAGAAATCAAAAAGCTGTTTAGGGTTAAAGAACCAGCTGGTATCAAATAAAGGCCAAAGAGAACTATTTTAATCCTATGCTTCTTAGAAACTTTAAATTTCTTCGTTAACCTATAGTCAGGAGTTTTGGTGACATACATAGCTATTAGTAAGACCGAAACTATGGCAAGGGCTAGTGCGAATAGATTGTTAAAGATGAACCAATAGCCCCTTGGAAAGAAATTAATTCCGAAAAGAATTCTTCTACTCCAAATGTTTAAAATGAATTCGAGAAAACTTCTATTCAAGAAGAAAAGGATGGGGGTAACCAAAAACCCGAGCAAATAACCGAAAGCAAAATAGAGCAACGAAAGTGGCATTTTCTTTAAGACTAGCTTGAAGTCAAGCTTTTTCACAATACTTATTTAGGCTTATCTTCTTTTGAGCTTTTGCAATCCGAATCTGGTGGCTTATAAGGCAGCCATATTTTCACTGTGGGCAAAAAGTTTTCTCTTCCATAGGTTTTCTCCAAAACTTTTTGAATTTCTTTCTTCAATTCTTCTACAGGGTGAATCCTATTCATACCATAAACTTCTATCCTTCCCACGTTTGAAAATTTTAGAAATGCTTTAAAAAGCTTTAAGTACAACTTTGTACAAATATGTACAGTGAGGCCTGAGTTGAGCGAAGAGCTCGTGAAGAAGGTTGTTGAGAAATGGAGAAGAGAAACTGGTATAAGCATAGATATACCAAAATCCAAGATCATAGAGGATATACTGATAAAATACTTAGAAAAGCCTGTTGAAAATTTAAAAGTTAGGGATAGGAAGAGAGACAGACTCTTCAGAACTTTCGTTAAGATGAAAAGAAGAATTAAATTTGGGAATAGGATGCAGGCTTCGATAAAAATAAACTCTGTTGAATTCGGTTCTATAGTTATTAACAACAGAAGATACAGCCATGATGTTATAGTTTCTTATAAAGGTTTGATCCAAGAAGGGAAGCTTAAAACCAGGCATTTAATTTCGAAGAAGGAATTCAACTTGATGCTAGTCGAAGACCCAAAGATAATCGTTTTTGGAAGAGGGTTTGAAGGTTGTTTAAAAATCTCTCCAGAAGTCTTGAAATTGGCTGAACTTAAAGGAATAAGAGTTATAAGCCTACTTACCCCAGATGCAATAGAAGCTTTCAACAAGTTGCATGAAAAGGATGAAAAGGTTGTCGCTTACATTCATGTAACTTGCTAAAATTTACTACCTTCAAAGTTCTAATTCTATATTTAAGCTTTGAGCTAACTCTTCTTCATGATAAGGATAAATCTAACGCTCGCTTGCTTTATTTGCTCGATCGTAGGCTTGGCTTTAATTTACCTGGCTGCCCTAAGCCTTCAGCCAATTAAAGTAGATTTGGATGAAATAAGCTTTGACTTGGTCGGAAGAAGTGTGACTAGTGAGGGAAAGATAGTCTATAAAAAGGTACATTCTGCAGGCCATTTATTCTTAACTTTAGAGGCTCAAGGTTCAAAAATACAGGTTCCAATATTTGCTGGCTTGATGAACAGGCTTAGAGAAAAAGGAATGACTGAAAAAAACTTTTCTGTTGGAGATAGATTGGTAATCACAGGATTGGTTAGCGAGTACAAAGGTCAATTACAAATTATTCCTAGGAAGGTTGAGGATATAAGGTTGAACCATGTTCCTTGAAACTCTAATTTTTTGTTTAGCTGGAATTGGAATAGGAATCTTTGCGGGAATCGTACCAGGCATGCATATAAATACCCTATTACCCTCTCTTTTATTCCTTGGAATGGTTTTTAGATTTCAACCTTATTCTCTGGCTGTTTTAATAGTTTCAACGGCCATTACAGAAATTTTCGTTAACTTTATCTCGAGCATTTTTATCGGAGCTCCAGAAGCCGATACCGCCTTATCTGTTTTACCGGGCCATAGATTGCTCCTAGAAGGAAGAGGGTATGAAGCCATTAAACTAACTGTAATGGGAGGAATAGGCGCATTAATAGCAACTTTATTCCTAATCTCATTTTTTGCTCAAACTTTTAAAATCTTATACAAAATTTCTAGACCGTGGGTTCATTGGCTTATAATTGGTGTTGTAATTTTTATGATAGCTTCAGAAAAAGAAACGAGAAAAATGATTTCAGCTTCGCTGATAATTTTACTCTCCGGATTTTTGGGGATAATAACTCTAAATTCTTCTTTAGTCAACCAACAAAACGTTTTGTTCCCAGTTTTAACTGGTTTATTCGGCTTACCAACTTTGATAGTAAGCATTTCTCAGAGAGCAAGCATCCCAAAGCAAGCTAGAGACGAAAGTTTAAAGATTTCGAACAAGGAAATAGTTAAATCTATAATTCTAGGTTCGATCGCTGGAATAATCGTTGGTTTTTTGCCAGCAATAGGAATAAGTGAAGCGGCAACCATGGTACAATATTTAGGAGGTAGAGGAGAGGCAAGAAGTTTTTTGGTTACTTTGAGCGGCATAAACGTAGGGAATGAAGTTTTTTCTTTGATTAGTTTATTCCTAGTAGGAAATCCTCGATCTGGAGCAAGCGTAGCAATCCAAAGGATTTTAAGCGAGCTAACCTTTTGGGATGTTTTATACTTAATAGGAGTGATTTGTTTTTCAGCTGGAATAGCCGGCATACTAACCCTATTCCTTGGAAAGCGAATTCCAAAGTATTTGGAGAAAGTAAATTATAGGGTGCTTTGCTTGAGTGTAATAATCTTTATATTGGCTATGATTTTTGCACTAACTGGAATTTTTGGTTTGTTGATAACTTTTACTTCAACTTCTATCGGCTTGCTATGCAATTATTTAGGGATTAGAAGAAGCCATTGCATGGGATGCTTGTTAATCCCTTCTATTCTTTTCTTCGCTAGATTAAACCCGCTTATAATTTCTTCCCTAAAATTGGGATAAAAATATTCTTAAAAATACAATTTAAAATTATGAGAAGACTTTTACTTTCGCTTTTAATCGTTTTATATCTTTTATTCTTCCATCTT
>CAYYER010000029.1:0-7796 GCA_964471045.1 uncultured archaeon
AGGTAGCATAGCAAAGGATGGAAAAATTGTGGGGAAAAGCAAGAGCTTAAGAATTATTCATCAGCTCAAAAATCTACATGAATCGTTAGGAATAAAAACATCCATATGGATAGATAATACCTCAAAAATTTACGGGCTTTACATTAAAAAGAATAAGAGAAATATTAAACTTTTTTCAAAGATAGGTTTTGGTAATGGTATTGTAACAAGAGGAAAATTTATTGGTTTAAAAAAGAATGAGGTATTAGTAAAATTATATGGGCCCGTCATCATCTCCTAGCCCCAGGGAGACCAGTTGGTCGGGGGTTCAAATCCCCTCGGGCCCATTTCGACAAATCTCCTTCTTAGGGTCAAATCCCCAAAGAAAGGTAGTTTCCTTGATGAGTTTTCTTTCCTGCTTTTAATCTATTTCTTAGCTCTCAAGAGATTCTTTTAAATACACTCCTTGAATTCGTAGGAATAAACGAATAAAACTGGCTTTCCTTCCTTCATTGTCACATTACCCTTGAAGCCATAAACTTCCGAATGGCCTAGAGAACAATGCTCAGGAAAGTTGCAAATTTTCGTATTCATCCACTTTTTTCTGCCAAAGCAGGCATTTTCTAGTGAGAGCATGTATTTTCCATCCCTGCTATAGGCTGTATAAAAACAGCAGGTAGATGCATCCTTTGAAAAGAAAGGATGTATAACTCCCTCGATTTCAACTTCCTTTCCATAATACTTTTCTGGATTTTTCACTATATCTTCAAGAGTTGTTCCCGAAGTAAAGAGTGTTGAGGAAGTAGTGCAACCACTTAGCATTAAGATGGAAAGGGTGCTCAAGGCTATTAAACTTCTATTTTTTAACCTCACACACTCACCCCAGCCCTCCTTTCCAAATTTGAAACTTTAATCTTAAAAAATTAATCCATAGCCTTTGCATATATCTCAACCAGCTTCTCATTTATGTCCCTGCCTGACAAATGAACATAAACCGAGGCCATCCCGCTCGCTTGACTCCAGCCGAAGAAACTCAACGCAAGTTTAGCAATTTCTTTTATTTTTACATTCTTGATCTTGCTTGTAGATGCTGGTTATTTACCAAGATGGTTGAAATGGATGTTTGCTATTGGAGTAATAGCAGCTCCTATCATTTACCTAGGATAAGAAACTGGATCGGAAGGTGATAGCTTTTAACCTTGAGAAAATAACTATTTAATTATGAAGAAGAGACGTATAAAGATAAAACTTGATGACCAATTCATAAAATTTGTCGTACCTGAAATTCCTAAGTTTAAGTTACCTAAAGCCAAGGTAGAGGAGTTCTTCGTGATTGATCCAGAATATAAAAAGTGGTTAAAAAAACTTAAACTCAAAGAGAAATTAATGAAATCGACTCTGGTAATAGGAGCAAGGGGAAAAGACGGCATAGTTATAGGAGCTGACAGAAAAGTTGTAAGGGGTGAAAGCAGCAGTTTAGAAGATAAAATAAAAGTTTTTGAGATTAAAGTAGGTGAAGAAGAAAGTGGTAACATAATCTTTTCTGCTACCGGATATACTGGAATATGGGAAGATTTTTTGGAAGATTTCATCTCTTCTTTAAAAGAAAATGTAGAGGAAAGTAATATAAGAAACCTCAAGGATGTAAAGATGTTTGCAGAAGTTTCATTAGAACAGGTATATCTCCATTATCTTCCAAGCTTGGGAAAAGGTTTTATTCATTTTATTTTAGGAGGATTACGAGAAATTACGAAAGGTGATGCATTGCTTTATAATCTCATGCCGGTAGAACCAGAATATATACCCAAAGATAGGGTACCTCCTGCTTATGGTGAAAGAATAAGAAATGTAATAATTCTCGGCCATGGAACTCCTTATGCAAAAACCATAGCACGATTTCTTCTAAAAGAAGAGAAGGTAAACTCACTAGATATAAAAGAGCTTGCAGAGCGAATTTACGTATGTATAAAATGGGTTGCAAGCCATGGAATAGATGAATATGTTGGAGGAGAACCGCAAGTTCTCGGTTTGAGAGATAATAAACCAGAAGTGATTGATTTTGAAAACACTTTAAACACAAATATTAATCATACTCGGAGAGTTGGTTCGTTCAAAGGTTCACTTCCTCCCGGGCCCGTACCAGAAAGAACAAACGATTAAATAAATGGAAGTATTACTTTTGGTCTTTTATTTCTATTAGAAAGCTATTTTCTCCAGAATCTATTTCCCCTATGCTCCCATAAGGAATTGTTATTATAGGGTCTGTATGTCCAAAGTTTACATTAGCCAAAATAGGAAAATTATACTCACTTAATCTCTTCTCCACTAGCTTAAAGAATTCTTTTTTCATCCCTTCTGTATATTGATAGGGTATTCCAAATATCACACCCCTTGCTCTTTCAAAAACACCCATTTCCGTTAGCTGACTCAAATTAGAATTGACTTTTTCTAGACTGTAAGGCTTACCCGCTCTTTCACCTTCTGGTGTTTCAAGGAATATTAAAGATTTCTTGAAGGAAGGGAAGTACTTGGTTCCAGCAACTCTTAATATACTTGGTAAGCATCCTCCAACAAGCTTTCCTTTTGCATAACCTTCCCTAAGCCATAGAAACTTATTTTTCTTAAACCTATCCCTAGCTTTATTCCTATACCTACCCCAATCTAAAAATTGATCTGTATAGCTAACTTCCTTTACTCTACCTATTTCACCTTTCATCACAGCCTTGAAGAAATAATTTACAGTGTATTCGAATGGCTCTGGATACTCTCCAAATTGGGTTAAGACCATAGGCCCATAAAAAGTTACAACTCTCGCTTTTTTATAGAATGCCAAGTGTAAAACTGTTATATCAGAAAAACCCACGAATATCTTCGGGTTTCTTCTAAAAGCTTTAAAATTAAGATATCCCAACAATTGAACCGAATTCTCGCCGCCTATGGAAGAAACAATACATTTCACTTCCTCGTCCTCAACCATTCTATTAATATCTTCGGCCCTTTCTTCAGGCTCTCCTGCTATATAACCAGTCTTCCAAAAGTATTTACCGATTTTTACTTTAAAGCCATACTTATTGAACCATCCAACAGCTCTCCTAACCCTATACTTATACTTACCAGCTAGACCAGCAGAAGGTGAAACAAAGCCTACAGTATCTCCTTTTTTAAGCAAAGGAGGATAGATCAGTTTCATGATTTAAATTACTCTTAGAAATTTTTATTTAATTCTCTACTCTTTCAAAAAACCTTTTCAACTTCCAGTTCTTGATAATTAAAACCCTAGGTTCGAAAACTTTTATTAACTTCAGAGAAAGTCTTAAAACTTCCCATGGTCTTGCACTCCCGCTTATGTCCAACAGGATTACAGAAAATTTTTCCCTTAGCCTAAGCAACTTTCTTACTTCGTTCGCATCCATCAGGTAAAACTTCAAATTATTTCCTTCAAGCTTTTTTGCATTCTCGATCGCTTCCTTCGACTTGTCTATTCCTACAACTCTTTTAGCTATCTTTGAAAGCAAAAAAGAAGTTTTTCCAAAGCCGCAGCCAACTTCTAAAACTATATCGTCCTTGCTAACGAGCTCCTTAGCAATTTTCCTGTATTCTTTAACATCTCTAGTCAGGTAAATCTTTGTTTCCATCTCAAAAATTTTATCTTCGCTAGATAAAAAATTTTATTGAAAGTTATGGAGAAAATTTTCTATGAAGAGAAACAATTCAAGTGGTATACTTTATTTCCATTTAGGTTTAGAATTTATTCTAATAGGATAGAAGCAAGCTTTTTTTCTTACAAGCATGAAATTCCTTTTTCTGACATCAAAAGCATAAGAATTATAAATAAAATACCTTGGTGGGTTGGATGGGGCTTGAGAGTTAACCCTTTCTCAAAAACTCTATATTTTTCAGCCCATCATGGAAAATGCGTTCAAGTAGAGAGAAAATCTGGATATTGGAAAAGGATAGTACTATCAGTCAAAAATCCTGAAAAATTCATCGCTTATCTTAGAAATTTAAAGTTTGAGAAAGAGAGATAGTATATGAAGTTGGTTAGCGCTTGTTTAATTGGAGTTAAGTGCAAGTATGATGGGAAGTCTAACTTTAACAAAAAAATTTTTAAGATGTTTAAAAATGGTGAATTGTTCCCTATTTGCCCAGAAGTTTTTGCTGGCCTACCAGTACCAAGAGAACCAATTACTTTAACAGCACCAGGCTCAAAAATTTTAGAGGGTAAAGGAAAGGTTATAAGCAAGAGCGGAAAAGATCTTACAAAAAATCTCAAAAAGAGTGCAGAGTTCATCTTAAAAATTTGTAAAAACTTGGGGATAAAAGAGGCTATACTCAAGCAAAGGTCTCCTTCATGTGGATGCGGAGAAACTTATATTAACGAAAAAATTAGAGAAGGGGATGGTATACTAACTGCACTCTTGAAGAAAAATGGGATAAAATGTTACAGCGAGGAGGAAATATGAACATAGTAGTAGATTGCGACGGAGTTTTGATAAACAATGTAAGGTTTGAGGATAAAGTGCTGGATTTTCTCTTTCGTAGAATCATGGAAAAGTATGGAGTTTCGAAAGAGAGAGCTAAAGAAATGTTCTGGAAGATTGGAAAAAAGCTAGAAGGAAGAAAGGAATGGCATGATTGGAGGATTTATAGCGAAGAGTTGAAATTGGGTGATGCATGGAAAGAAGCGCATCTTGCAAACCTAAAATATCTAAAGCTTGTCAAGGGCGCGAAAGATTTTCTTTCAAAAGTTAAGGGAGATGGACATAGATTAATTCTGGCTTCAGATGCTATCAAGCCTGTAGTAGAATGGAAACTTAATCGTTTCGGTTTAGAAAAATATTTTGACTTAATTCTCTCTCAAGATGATACAGGATGCATAAAAAGCGAGGAAAAATATTTCAAACAAATTTTAAACAAGTTAAAGGAGCCGGCGAAGAATTTTGTGGTCATCGATAACAGATTGGATAGAGGAATTGAAACTGCTAAAAAAGTTGGAATGAAAACTATTTACATAAAAAGAAAGGAGCATTCTCATCTTTACTTAAAGGATAAGAAGGAAGTTGAACCTGATTTTAGCGTGAAAACTCTTGGTCAGGCCTACGAAAAAATAAAAGAAATTGAAGCTAGAGGATGACTACTTCTGCTTCCTTAACCAACTCCTTAAACTTTTCTGCATCAGCCTTACTTCCCACTATTTTGCCATAGTGCATGGGGATGGCAACCTTTGGCTTGAAGGAATTCACAGCCTCCGCTGCTTCTTCAGCGTTCATGGTATAGGTTCCTCCGACTGGCATTAAAGCTACATCCACTTTCAATTCTTTCATCTCTGGAATAAAATCAGTGTCGCCAGCATGGTAAATCCTTACTCCGTCGATTTCAATTATATAGCCGACCCAATTGCTTGCCTTCGTATGGAAAGCTTTGTTTAGATTATAAGCAGGGACTGTTTCGAATTTAATTCCCTTAATTTCATAGCTTTTTCCTGGAACTACGGGAAAAGTTTTTAGTCCGCTAAGCTTTGCTATGCAATCTTCGGTTATCACTACTTGCGTATCCTCTTTTACAAGCTTTTTGATGTTATCGACTGCACAATGGTCGTAGTGCTCGTGAGTTACAAAGATTAGGTCAGCTTTTTCTGGTTCGGCTGGCAAAACGTAAGGGTCTATGTAGATTACTAGCTTGTCGGAGATTTTGAAGGAAGCGTGCCCTAACCATTCGATTTTTATTCCCTTATACTCAAAAACTCCCATAAATTTCTATTGGCTTGGGTTTTAAAAAAATTTAACTTAAAAAATCGAAGAAAAATTTGATGAAAATCAATAGTTGGATTCTAGTTTTAGCTTACATGTGTCTAATTTTCATTCTCTCTTCATTTCCTTTAGAATTTCCAGAAGTGGTGGATAAGCTTGACCCAACCAAATTTTCTTTGCACGTAGTCGAATATTCGATTCTCGGGCTTTTGCTCTTTAAAGCAAGTAGGAATTTTAAAGCTTCAACTTTTGTTGGAATGGCTTATGGCTTAAGCGATGAAATACATCAATACTTTCTTCCGTTCAGAACCTTTAGCTTGTTTGACTGGCTGGCTGATATTATCGGGGTAATTCTAGGAGTTTTAATTTTCATGAAACTCAAGCTTTAAATTTTTTTTCTTAAAAGTATATATTTATGGAGTATTTAATTGTCGACCCGAATGCAAAAGAAATTCTAAAGGAACTTCGTAAGGGACCTAAAACATCAGGAGAACTAGCAGAGAAGCTTGGTTTATCACCTCCACACGTCACTTATATTTTACATACCTTAGAAAAATACAAAGTAGTAGAAAGCGATCTTCAAGTTAGGAGAGATAAAAGCATGCTTGTGAGAGTTTACAGTTTAAACGAAGAGAATTTTGAAAATACTCTTAGATCCTTAGAAAGTACAATCAAAGAGCTCAGAGGTCTAGTTGATACGAAAAAAGACAAAAGGTAAGTTATGCTAATTTTAAGCTAACTTTTTAATCTTGTTAATTGTTACGAGAATTGCACCTTTTGCTGGAAATCCTTTATGAATTTCTTTGACCATCTCATGCCATTTTCCTGAAGTAAAATATTCAGCAACCCCTCTTAGCTCATATCCTATGCACTTCTCTTCCCAATTTCTGTTCCAAACTGCCAATGCAACCTTAGGATTTCTTTTTATATTCTGTATAGTCTCAATCATGTAGTTGTCTCCAACTAAAAGCTGATCTGTAGAGACAACCTTAACATCACCAACCGCAATACAATGAGGATTTCCATTTTCATCTACTGTAGCAAAAGCTAATGCATTCTCCTCAATCAGTTTTTTAACTTCTTCGCTTATTTCAACCATAATTATCAATGTGTATTTAAAATTTTAATATTCATTTTCAAACCCCAAACAGAATTTCAAAAGAGAAGAAAGCGGATAACCCAAACATTTTTAAATAACAAATTCCAATTCCTTTTGGCATGCAGGGCAAGTTTATCGTATTTGAAGGCATTACAGGCTCTGGGAAGAAAACTCATATAAAGCTTTTAGCTGATAGGTTGAGAGCTAAAGGAAGAGATGTTGTAATTTTAAGCTTCCCTGATTATGAGGAAGAAATTGCAAGGTTGACTAAAAGGATCGATTTAGACCCGTTTACTCAAAGCTTATTGTTCGCTGCGGATAGGGCAAGACATCAAGAAAGAATAAGGAAATTTTTGGAAGAAGGGAAAGTAATTTTAGCAGATAGGTATTGCTACAGCAATTTTGCTTATCAAAGTGTAAAAGGAGTTCCTTTAGAATGGCTGATTGAGATCGAAAAGCCTATAATTAAGCCGGATTTGATTATTCTAATCGATGTTCCAGTTGAGATGAGCGTTAAGAGAGTTATGCAATCCAGCATCGAAGATTTTACCAAGCAAGAAATCATTTCAAGGCTTGAAAGAGAAAAGGAGAATTTGGAAAATATTAGGGAAACTTATTTGAAGCTCGCAGAAACGGATAAAGAAACTCGATGGTTTGTTATAGATGGGTCAAGAGATATAAGTGAAAATCATGAAGAGATTTGGAAAATCGTGGCAAAGGAAGTTGGAGTAGAAGGATAAATTTTTCTCAAGAATTAAACTTTTTAAAATCATGAGCTTAAAATATATAAAGTGCCCCCGTCGTCTAGTCCGGCCAAGGATGCTGGCCTTTCGATTGAGTTCGAAAGGTTTGATTCGAAGATGAAAGGAAAGCCAGCGACACGGGTTCAAATCCCGTCGGGGGCATAAAATTTTTAAAAATATTAAAAGAGACAAAAATTCGGAATTGATAATACTTAAATATTTTTT
>CAYYER010000030.1:0-3540 GCA_964471045.1 uncultured archaeon
TCGTTAGCTTGTATAAGCTTAGGGATAGCTTAGAAAAATATTTGGAGAAGATTTTGAAAGAGGTTGCTCCAAATTTTAGCGAGCTAGCAGGAACTATCCTGGCAGCAAAGCTAATAGCAAAGGCTGGTGGTTTAGGGAAATTGGCAAGAATGGCCTCGAGCACTATTCAGTTATTAGGAGCGGAAAAAGCTTTGTTTAGGTATTTGCATGGTCGTGGAAAGGTTCCTAAGCATGGGCTTATCTACATCCATCCTTTAATTCAAAAAGCTCCTAAAAAACATAGAGGGAAGGTTGCCAGAGCCTTAGCTTCTAAGCTTTCGATGGCGGCAAAAATCGACTTTTACTCGAAGGAAGATAAGAGCAAAGAGTTGAAGAGAGAATTGGAGGAGAGGATAAAAGAGATTCTTAAATCTTAGGCTACAAGCTTCTGTAAATTTCTTCGAATATTTCTTGAAGGTATTGTGCATATCTTTCCATTCTACGGAAAGAATTTTCTAGGGATGTAAAATAAGCGGAAAATCGACTTTCCATCTCCTTTTGTAATTTTTGAGCTTTTCTTAACTCAAGGTAAATTAGCCCCAAGAAAGGAGCGTTAAGAATTAGAGGTAAGAAAAGGGCGAAGTCTTCAGGTTTCATAATTCAAATTTCTTTTGGTGATTTTAAAAATTTTAAATTTTTTTAATAACTTATTTTCATGGAATTTCTACCTGAGTATGTACTCCAAGCTCTCATAGTTGTTGGAGGTGCTGCGTTACTTTATACTGTAGCTGAGGCAGAAGCACTCGGTGCTATTATATTTAGAAGATTACATACGTGGCAAGTTAACAAGGGAAGAGATTAGAAAAAAACTTTACAGGCTTAGATTCCTTCCTTTTGCTGGGAGAGAAGCGAAAAAAACTATAAGGGAATGGGCGCTTGATATTTGTCCAAGAAAATTTGAATACATTTCTTAGGTTTTTGCATGGAAGTGATTAAGCTAGAAAATTAAAAAATAAAGTCTTACAACTTCTTATTATGAAAGTTAAGCCATCAAAATTCGAAGGAGTGTTTAAAATTAATGGTAAGCTAGCTACAATAAATTTAGTTCCAGGAGAAAGAGTTTATGGAGAAGAATTAATTAAGGTCAAAGGTATAGAATACAGGATTTGGGATTTCTGGAGAAGTAAGCCCGCAGCCGCAATCAAAAAAGGTTTGAAAATATTTCCGCTTAAAAAAGGAATGAAAGTTTTGTATTTAGGAATAGCAAGCGGAACTACTGGGTCCCACTTTTCAGACATAGTAGGAAGGAAAGGTATTATTTATGGATTAGAAATAAGCGAGAGAGTTTTAAGAGAGTTAATACCCCATGCCGAAAAAAGAGGTAACATAGTTCCTATTCTAGCTGATGCAAGAAAGCCAGAAGAATATGAAAGTTTAATCCTTGGAAAAGTTGATTTGGTTTATGAAGATATTGCAGATCCTGACCAGATAAAGATTTTAGTTTGGAATTGTGAGAAATTTTTGAAATCTAATGGGTATGCGATGATAGCGATAAAAAGCCAATCCATAGATGTTACAAAAAAGCCTAGCGAAGTTTATGCTGAATGTTTAAAAGAATTGGAAAAGCATTTTGAAATCTTGGATAAGGTTAAGCTAGACCCGTATGAGAAAGCTCACTTGTTTGTCGTTTTAAGAAAAAAATAAAAAAGGGAAAAAACCCTAAAAATCTATTGGCTTGATAAAACCGAATATCCTTTTCTCGCCAACCCAATTCATTCTATATTTCAATCTATTCCTATCCTTAAACAAGCTGATATTTATCTCTCCAATCTTCTGCATGTGTCTCAACTCTAAAGTATGAATCCGTTCTGAATTCATGCAAATTTTTCTGGATGCCAAATTTTAGGCTATTTTCTGGTATGCTAAGCCAGCAATCCCTACAAAAAATCCTTCTATTCCCAAAACCATCTATAAACCTTAATATTCTCGGTGAATTACACCTTATGCATCTCATCCTTCTCGCCTTTTAAAAATTAGGTATATAAGAATACTTGGTTTTCGAGGGAGTTCATTTCCGGTAAAAATTAGAAATAAAGCAAAAATATTGAGATTTCAGTTCAAAAAGGAAAAATTTAGCTTTTTACTTAGAAAATTTCTCGATTTCTTCCTTCGCAACCTTTTCAGCAATTTTTTTCAAACTTTCTTCGTCAAAGATAACCAATTGCAAAGGTTCTTCCTTCCTTCGCATCTGGAACTCGATCATCGAAAGGAAAGAATCGCAATAGTGCAGAATAACGGCTTCGATTGTTCTAGGAGGGGTTGGCCCTGTTTCTCCAAAGTGCGAGGCTATGATATGAATGACCTCTTCTGGAAAGCCACGATGATAGAATTCAGCCACAGCGAGCATCGTATGATCCAACAAAACTCCTGTTGGCTCCAATCCTTTTTCTCCCTTCTTCCACTCAAAGATTTTCATCGAATCGTGCAACAAGCTGGCAGCTATCAAATAATCTTTGTTAACTTTCATTCCATAGTTTTTTTCGAGAACTTCTGCAGTTTTCAAGCAGAGTTCAGTAACAGCTATGGTATGATTTAAAACATCTCTTTCCACGCTTATAGAGCCTGAAGGAGAAGAGACAGTAAAAATTGAGCCGGCTTCCTCTATTTTCATCCTTGGATATTTTTTAAAATCTTTGTGAGAAAGCTTTGGATCTTTTAGGAAATCGACTACTTTTTTCCTCAATTCTTCGTCCTTAATCTTCTCTGCAAGCTTAATTAGCTTTTCCATTTTCTAACCTTTCACGAGAACTTTAATCTCTTTTCCAGCCCTTTTAGAAGTTTCATTTGCTAGAACTAAGCCTAATTCTACTATTTTCTTTACCACAGGGCTTTCTGTATTTATCTTGTAGAGTTTTGTCCTTCCAAATTTTCTAGAAACCTTAACTATTCCAGCTTCTTCTAATTTGGGAAAATACTTGAATAGGGTTGATTTAGAAATCCCAACCTCTTCCATTATCTGCTTTTTCGAATAATCGAAAGGTTTATTCTCTATGAGGAAATCTACGATCTTTACTATGGGATGTTCTCCAAAATACTCTGTTAGCACAGACCTTTCTCTTTTCATAGATAGGTAATGGAATTATAGGTATTTAAATCTTTCCTTTGAAAGTCTGTTTAAACATACCTTTATATTTACTAATGCAAAATCTTATAGTAATGCAGGAAATTAGGGATGAGGAGATAAAAGCTCACATACTTTTTAAGTTACACTGGAGAAAATGTTGGGGAGGGAAACATACTGCCTTAGAATCTGTTAAAAAGGGTATACCGAAGCATCTGGCCGGAAGGTACATAGACATAGCCAAGGAACTCATTAAAGAAGGGCTTATAATTGCAAAACCTACTGCTTATGGCTTGCAGATATCCCTCAATCCCAGAAAAAGAGATATAATTATAAAAATCGTTGAAAAGTTCGCTAGAAAATAGCGACTTAACCGAATAAGGCACTTAATCCGGCTGCATCGTCATCTGCTTTCTTCTCTTCTTTTTCTTCCTTCTTCT
>CAYYER010000030.1:3550-7380 GCA_964471045.1 uncultured archaeon
CCTCTTTTTTCTCCTCAGCTGGAGCTGCTACTTGAACCGCGGAAGCTTCTTTTATTAAATCTTCTATATTTTTCCCTTCTAAGCTAGCTACCAATGCCTTGAGCTTTCCCTCGTCTGGCTGAATTCCTGCAGCTTGCAAGACTTTTGTTAGATTTTCTAGAGTTATCGGTTGCTTGCTTTCGTGCAATAACAATGCGGCATATATTTCTTGCATTTTTATTACACCTCTTTAATTTCATTAGCAGGGGTAAATTTAAATATTTTTAAGTTTTGTGAAGAATCTAGATTTATGCCAGATTTTACCAAATTATCAGAAGAACAACTAAGAAAGATAGCAGACGAAGCTGGCGAATACACTAAGTTAGCAATAGAGTTTACTAAGTATTTTCTCCAATTGTATAATACTGATAGGATTACTCCCGAAATTATAAAAAGGAGCTTCGCGCTTGCTAAAAAATTCAAAAAAGCACCTAAGATAGACCTGAGGAATTATAGATGATTTCTAATTTTTCTTAAGAATTAAATTTTTAAACGCTAATTCAAATTGTGTCTCAAGCAGTAAGGTATGCATTAGAAATTGTGGATAAAATTTTCGATAAAGTGTATAAAAAGCTCTTGAAAGATTACTGTTTTTATAGAAGCATTAATGGTTTTATTCATCTCTCTGACATCACCCAAGGCGACTATAGGATTGGTGGCATAAACGAAGAAGGTCATTTGTTCGTGGAATTTAAAGGTTTGCATCCTGAAAAAATTCAAGAGGATGATATAAGAATTTGGACTTCCAAGCCAAATGTGGAAGAGTATAGTAGAAAAATGAAAGAAGTTCTAGAGTACGCGCTTGGTAAAGATTATACAATAGAAATAGAAGATTTTGGAAGGAAATTACTGGAAAAGGCTTTAGATGAATTAGAAACAAGAGATCCTGAAGAAATTTTCCTTACTAAAAGACTCCTTCAAAACATTCCGCCTATATTTAAAATCTATTCCAAAAATGGAAAGCTGCTTGGAAAATTATTCGATAATTGTTTTACTCTAGTTTCTACTGAGCCAGAAGCTCTCTGGGTAATGGAAAGGATAGGTGCTAAGGTATTCGAATGGAAAAAAAGGAAAGCTTAGTGTGGATACTACTAAAGTTGGAACGAAAAATCTAGAAGAATGGTTGAAAGAATTGAGAGATTGGAGAAAAGCTTAAGTATTTTTCGCTCTTTTCTTAAATTATGTCTAAAAGTTTAGTTGATGAGTTAATTAAAAGCATAGGTTATACTAACTCTAGAAAAGTTAGGTTTGTGCTGGATAGATTAAGGAGTCTTCCTGAACGTAGCCATAATTGTGCTAGCTTTTCCTTGTATTTACTAGGAGACGATGAAAGTATCAGGAACGCTTATCTTTCTCCTATTCATGGATTATGGGCGAATCATGCAAATCTAATTTTCTTGTATAAAGACCAAAGTAGAGGGTACTTTATCCTAAAAGCTATTGACAAAGAAGAGGAACTTAATGAGAAAGCTGGATACATACCCTATAAGAGACAAGACGGTTATTTTCCTATGGATTTTAAGCTTGCATTCAGACCAGGAAAAATTTATTATCCAGGCCAATTATTCAGAGAGAGCAAGAATAAAAATTCTAAGTTGGATTTTTTCGTAGATCCCGTGAATCAGATTAAGGGTAGAAATGAATTGTGGGAAAGGTTAACTAAAATGCTAGACGAGTTTGAGGTAATTTCTGAAGTCACTTATCGTGTAAGACCATACGATTATATAATGAATCTTGGGGAATTTCATCAATCGATTCTTTTAACAAACGGTGAAGAATATTTTTGCATAGAAAAAGAATTCGATGCAGTAACCTTCACAAAAATTAATAAAAGAAATGTAAGAGAAACTTTGAGTCCAACGGAAAGAGGGCTACATCTTTTTGCAGAGGTTGATATCTAACTTTTAATTAAATTCTCTAAGTTTCTTGCTATATTAAATGCTTTACTTATTAAGAGCCCAATGTTTTGCTTGGTTGGATAGCAAATACCGATGGACAAACTCAAAGCTCTGCTGAACGCTTCCTTAATCTTTTCAGGATAGATGTTCACGAGCTCTAAAGTCTCTTTTGGATAAATTTTTCCATCCGAATAGATCGCAACCACCTTCAAGCTAATCTCCATTGGCTCGATTCCGAGCTTCCTTAGAATGTTCGCCAAAACTTCAGAAATCTTTTCTCCTTTTTTGGCTGCTACCACATCCTTTTTAATGGCAATCCTTCCTTGCTCTACTCCAGCCGGTATCCCAGCTTTTGAGAACTCGCTTATTACAGGACCGGGCATTAGATTAGTAGGACCAGCTTTAATCAGAATGTCTCTAGGTGCTATGTCACCAGCTTTTGCAGGGGCTTTAGACTTTATCTGGCTAATCTTTTTGTAAAACTGAAAGGCATCCAGATTTGTTAGGACTATTGCTGGCTGCTGAGGCATATGCTTTTCCAATTCTTTCAAATTTTCTCTGCTCGCTTTTTCTATCGCAAGCTTTAATAAAGATTTTTTAACAACCTTAATCAGAGCCTCTCCTCTTACTTCTTTCCTTATTTCTTGCAGTTGTTTTGCAGGCATTTTAAACATATCGACTAGACCAATGACTCTATAGCTTTCTAGCATTTGCTTTAATTCCTCGACTGCTCTTATTTTTTCTTCCCTTACCATTCCTACACCTCTAACTTAACTGGTTTACTCATGGTTAGCTTAAGCAAGACGCTTGCTATATTCCCTTTTCCTTTGGGTAATTTGCTTTCTAAAAATTCTAGGACAGCTTTTATATTTTCGGCAACTTTTTCGTCTTCCATTTCTTCATTTCCAACCGCGCATTGGATTACGGGAGATTCTTTTAGTCTAATCCTTATGCTTTTCTTGTAACTTTCGACCAGCTTTTTTACATCGCCAGTAATTACCTTTGGCATTTTTCCTCTCGGTCCTAAGAATTGACCCAAATTTTTTCCTATGGTCGGCATTAGCTTTGGCTCGGCCAGGAAGAAATCAGTTTTTCTTATCAGCTTTTTAGCTTCTCTCTTATTCTTCGCAAGAACTTCTATGTCAGAGCTATTCAAAACGGGGCAACCCACTTCTTCCTCTTTTATCGCATCGGCAAAGATTACGATTTTTGCTTCTTTTCCTTTTCCATGGGGTAGAATTAAATCTTCGGTAAACCTGTTTTCAGGCTTTTTCAGATCAATATCCTTTAGGTTAACGATTAGGTCAAAAGTTTGGACAAAATTTCTTCGTTTCGATTTCTCTCTCAATTCTTTAATTGCAGCCAATATTTTCTCGGTCATGCAGACCTCCTGCCGAAGCAGTTAAATTTAAATTAAAGGTTTAAGCTTTATAAGCATTTACTTTTTGTACTTCCTCTTAAAACCTTTTTTATAAACTCTTCTGTACTTTTTCTTCTTTCCCTTCTCCTCTGGCTCAATCTCATCCAAATCGATTTCCATGTTTAAAATTATTCTTAAAAAGTTTAAATAAAATCAAAGGTTAACTTAAAGTGATGGGAATGAAAGTTTACATGGATTATGCAGCCACCACACCCGTGGACCCAAGAGTCTTTAAAGTTATGCGGCCTTATTTCTCTAAAAAGTTTGGAAACACGATGAGCTTACACTCTTTCGGAAGGGAGGCAAAGAAAGCTTTAGAAGATTCAAGGGAAAAAATCGCTAAAGTCATAAACGCAAACCCTAGCGAGATAATTTTTACTAGCGGCGCAACCGAGAGCAACAATCTGGCTTTGAAAGGAATAGCATTTGCGAACAAAAAGAAGGGGAAGCATCTGATAGTTTCTTCTATAGAA
>CAYYER010000031.1:0-7141 GCA_964471045.1 uncultured archaeon
ATTATCACTACTTCTTTATTAGCAGGAAAAGCTACGTTAAAAATTGGTACAGTATCTATCCAAGCCTTTTTAATTCCGTTATGCGAATGTCCATGGACTACCAAATCAGGCTTTCTTTCTACCAAAACCTTTTCATATTTCTCTGAGCCCAAATTAGCATAGAACCTTGGGTCTTCTCCTTCCAAAGTCTTGTAGGTAGGGGAATAGTGAATTAGAAGAATCTTGAAGTCAGCTTTCAGCTCGGCCAAAAGCTTGTCCACAAGCTTCACTCTTTCCTCATAAATTTTCTCTATATCCGGAATGTTTCTTTTCTGCCAAGTAGTTGGTCTATCCAAGCTTCCGGTCGAACCTACTATACCCACTCTTATCCCTTGAATTTCTAAAATCAAGCTCTCGTCATCCAAGAATTTTATGTCAGGATACTTTTCTTTCATTTCTTCCCTCAGCTGAGCATACTCATTATTTCCAAAACAAGCGACTATCGGGCAATAAATCTTTCCAAAGAGCACATTGTGGATTTTTTCAAACTCTTCTGTCTTGCCTCTATCTATCATATCCCCAGCCATCAAGAACAAATCTGGCTTTATTCGCAAGTTATCCATAGCTCTAACAAACTCATCGAAATACTGAGGACTATGAACGTCTGAAACGCAAGCTATCAGCATATTCTCTTAAATTATTTTAGAAATTTTTGAAATATTTTTGAAATGTTACTACCGTTAAGTATTTAAATTTAACTGGCAAATAGGATTATATGTTCTTCGATAGAGAAAAAGACTGGAAAGACCTTTTGGCTCCAGAAGCCCAAAGAATAATCTCTGAGCTATTCGAGAGAGCAAAGCGGCATAAAGGAGCTTACATGCAAGCTGAAGACGTGAAAGTTGCCCAGCTATGGTGTGCTTTGATAGAGCTTAAGAAGGAATTCGATGAAATTTCTAAGAACCTTAAAAAGCTGGAAGAACCGTTTAAGGCAATAGTTGAAATCGGGGAAGCTGAGAAGAAGAAAACTATAGAGAAGCTGATGGTCGAGCTTGTAAAGCCTGAGACTGAAGAAGAAAAAGAAGCTACTAAAAGGCTGGTCGAAAGCCTGATGAAGTTCTAGTAAATTATTTTTCATCGCTCTTACATAGCTCAACAGACCCATTTTTTCGTAATAATTTCTTAAGTAATCTCTGGCTTCTTGAGGAGTTACGTATCTTCCTACTATTAAAGGACTTAATGTTTGGTTGGCTTTTTCCTGAATTTTGGTTGTATTTCATTAATTTTTGTACTTCTATTATGCCATGAACAGAAAAAAGCTTAACATAGATGGCAACCATCAAACGATTAATCGAAAGAAAAAATTTATTCCTTGTGGACCGGCCGGGATTCGAACCCGGAGCCTCCGCCTCTTTCTGAGCTGCGAAGGCGGCTTTAGTCTCTAGTCCTACCGTTAGACCACCGGCCCTCAAAAAATTATAGAATTCGAATTTAAATAAAGCTGCCTAAAGCATTAAGAGTTCGAGAGGTTAAGACTACGTGATAGTTTTTCCTTCCTTTTGAAGTTGTTGTAACGAAAAAATCTTCTCCTTCTTTCAATCTTGCAGAATAGAACCAAGCTAGAAGGGTACGACAAATGTTTCTTGAGGTCAACTTCTCGTGTCGAATTTTTTCCTCCAGTAACCTTGGGTTGATATAGTATATCGTTCCATCCCCATATCTCTCATGAACATCTTGAAATTCTAGAAGGATATACTTTATGAGGTCGTAATAGGGTGGTTCCTTTTCTTTAATTAGTTTTACATAATTAGAAAGTGGTGGTAACCTTGTTTTGATTTCCACCTCTGACAAGTTCGCCCATATAAAAATATTATCTAAAAGCATTTAAAATTTTTAAAGCCTTGAAGAGAAATCTTTAAATCCTTCGAATTAAAAAGAAGAAAAATATGGAGGACGATGAGCATCGTCTGAAAGAGTTGGGTATCGAGCTTTTCTGGATAAGCTCGTACGAAAAATCTTCAACCTCCTACAATCTAAGACTGTCCGAACCCGTTGATATTCAAGTTCTAAAAGAAATTGCCCGGGCATATGGATTATCCCTAGAAAGATGCGGAAAAAATGGCGAGTATTTGATCAAAGGAAGAAAGAAAGTCAGAAGATTTTTTATTTCAAGAGAAGAACCCATCTTCATAGCTAAAGTGAGAGAAAAATACATCAAATACACAGAGGAAGGTATACCAATAATTCTCGCTTACCTAAGAAGAAAGTATAACATAAAAGCTGAGAGAGTAGAAAGACTCTTGGAAGGAGAGTAATAGCTAAAAATAAAAATTCAGCGAATAAATTTATTTAAATGATAGACGTCCATTGCCATCTAGAGCAACCCGATTATGAGAAGGATAGGGATGAAGTTATAGAGAAGTGTAAAAAAGAATTGAAGGCTGTGATAACTTCTTGTGCTCATCCGAACGATTTAAGCTTAACCTTGCAGCTGGTTGAAAGATATAAAGGATTTGTTTTTTGTACTGTAGGAATTCATCCAGAGTATGTAAAGGAAATAAGCGAAAGAGAAAAGGATGAATTTTTAGAGCGGGTTAAAGCCAACAAGGATAAAATCGTTGGAATCGGAGAAGTGGGCTTGGATTTTTTCTGGATAAGGGAAGAGGAATGGCGAGCCAGACAAAAAGAACTTTTTCTCGAGTTAATAAATTTTGCAAAAGAGTTAAAAAAGCCTCTGGTCATCCATGCAAGAAAAGCTTCTGATGAATGCGTTAACATTTTGGAAAAGGCTGACGCAAAAAAAGTTTTGATGCACATGTTTGGGGCAAATCATTTGGTTAAAAGAATTGTTGAAAACGGATGGTATGTTTCTATGAATGCCATAGTTCTGAGGAGCAAGAAGCATAAGAAGGTTGTAAGGGATATGCCTTTGGAGAAAATAATGCTAGAGACGGATTCTCCTTGGCTAGCACCAAAAAAGCTTTTGGAAGGCGTAGAAGCTAGGAATGACCCGACTTCCATAAGGATAGTTGCTGAAAAAATAGCTGAGATCAAAAAGCTTAGCTTCCAAGAAGTTTGGGAGAAGTGTGGGGCTAATGCGATAAGATTTTTCAACCTACAAGTTAACTGCATATAATTTAGGCTTTTGGAATGGTTTTAAATAGGGTCCTTCCATTCGATCCTTAACTTCTCTATAAACCTTAAAAGTCCTCTCTGAAATTCTGTTTACATAGGGCCTAATGGAGCCAAGCTCTCTTTCAAACATTATATAAAATTTCCTAGCAGGAATGTCCCTTTCCTCTGCGCGCTCTCTCATCACTTCTTTCATTTCATCAAAATTTCTTACATAGAATACAACCTTCTTCTTTAAGATATGTTCGAAGTTTATAACACCCAAATCTTTCAATTCCTCGAACGGTCTTGCACAAGATTTTCCGATAATTTCATATATCTCCTTGAATCCAGTTACGTTAAAGGATATGGGGAGTATTCCCCTAGCATTCAAGCTTAACCTTAGCTTCATTTTCTCTATAAATTTCCTTATCAGATAGCCACAAGTATAACCTTCTATTGCTTTCTCTTTACTTTCTGCAAAGCGTTTATTATCAGGATTTACAAGATCTTCTAGAATTAGACCTTGCGAAGGAAAGTTAAACCTCAAGTCTTCGTTTATTTCTTCCTCGCTTAGGAATCTCACAATTTATTTAAAAAAGTTAAAGTTTAAAAGCTTAAACCATCTCAGTTACAATTTCTTTTATCGATTCTCTCTTTGAAAGAATTTTATCTCTCATTTTTGGGGTAACAGCAACTCTGAGAGCAAAGAAATCCTCTGATTTTTCCAACAAGCTTGAATGGTGCAACGGATAAGAATTAAAAAGCGTGCCGATCTTTTTGACAGAATTGTCCTCTACAGAATATAGATTTACGTCTTCTGGCACAATTCTTTCAGGATCTGCAGAGAGAGTCACTAAAATATCGACCCAAGGAATTTTTGTTACCTCGCTAATCCTTTCTTCCAAGCTAGTGAGGTTAATTCTATTCATGAATTTTTTGGTCAGCTTTCTCGCGAAATTTTTATCTATGGGTATCGAGTTCTTTTCATGAGCATAAGACTCTATCCTAAACTGAAGAGCTGTTTCATACAACTCATTCCTCCTATACCTTTTTATCAATTCTCTAACATCTCTATCCTTCGAGTTTTCAAGCCTATAAATCAATGCACCTTCGTTCATTCTCCATACTTCCCTTGGGTCGAGCTTTTCTATTCTTATCTCCCTTTCCAAGGCTTTTTCCATCAATCGCCCAAATCGAACAACTTTTTCATTGTAGTATACGTTCGTGTACATTTCCTGAATCAAAGTTTGCAACCTTTGGGTTTGAGAAATGATATCCCTTAGCGCTAAGATTCCCATTTCTCCATCAAAATAAATGACATGCTTAAAAAGGTCGAGGAAGTAAGGTTTGTCTATTAAATAGCCTGTGTGATGGGCGTCGACAAGAGTATAAGCACACTTGTCTGTACCCAAAGTATGATGGGAGATTATGGAAGCTTCTTTAGCTTCCTTTCCAACGATTTTAACAATTCTTTCGAAATTTCCTCCACATTCTTCTATGCACTCCCTTATAGTCCTTCCTTCTCTGTCTACTTCCTTACTTTTAAGCAATTCCATGCCCATTTTTTCGTGGGTTAGAGGCTCTTTAGGATTAATAAAAAATCCTAGGATTCTTTCTACGTAATGAGAAAATGGTCCATGACCGACGTCATGGAGTAAGGAAGCTATCTTTGTATCGTTCATCTGCTCTTCATCTATACAACCTTTTTCATAGAGATGCTTGTTTACTTCGTCAGTAAAATGGTAGACAAAAAGCGAATGCTCGTATCTCGAATGCTTTCCTCCCGGAAAAACTTTGTAGACGAATGACAACTGAGATTTTTCTTCCAAAGAAAGCATAATCGGATGCTCAACTATCGGAAGGTAATCCGAAACGTCGACCTTGCGTAAGCAAGTATAGATCTCTCTTGAAGGAAACCTGAGGTTCAATTTCATAATCCTTTAAATATTTACAAAAGTTTAAATGCTTTTCTTGTTATACGTGTAACAAAAAGTCTTAAACTCCATTTCTTCTTTATCAAAAAATTGCCAGTAAATTTCAAGCCCAGCTGAATTTCGAATTAACTTAGCTTGGAAATCCAAATCTCTTTAAACCAATCTTCCTGCTCAGTCCTAACTTTTCTGTCTTGCTCTAAATGCAACAGAGGAACGAAATGCTCGACTATTTTATCCCTATTCCACTCCTCAACTATCTGCCTAAATCTCACTCTTTCGCTTTTAGTTTTCCTTATAGCCTCGTCTATTTCCTTCAAAATGTGCTCAATTCTTTTAGTAATATCCTCCTCGCTTATTTGTGCGGCTACTCTCCTTCTCCAGATTAACCTCCTTTGCTCCCTTCTTTCCTTGACGGCCAAAGCCTTCCTCAAAGCAGTTATCAACTCGTCTAGGGTAACTTGTCTCTTTGGCATTCTCTTTATCGGAACGCCCAGCTCAATCAAGTTCGGATCTATACCTAAATCGACGAAGGGCTTTTCCTTAGCCATTTCCTCTATGGTCTCTTCTTCCTCGAAGATAGAAAGATAGTCAGCCTTTAATCTAAGCAAGACGACAGCAACGAAAACTATCTTTGCAGGAATTCTAAAGTCAAGCTCCTCAACCTTTTCTATGTACTCGATAAACCTATCGGTAAGCTTAACCAAATCTATGTTCCAGGGATCCAAATTTTCTATGCTAACTATATGATAGATTACTTCCTCCCAGCTTTCCTTTTCCAGGATAAGCTGCAAAATACTTTCCTCTTCGCTCATTTAGGCATCTCCAAGCTCAAGATTTTAGATTCTCCATCCTCCATAGTAACTCCGTAAACCACATCCCCATACTTTATAGTCTCATCGTTATGGGTAATTACGATAAACTGAGCTTCCTTGGATAGAGCTTTTATTAACTCGGCGACTTTTTTACTATTTTCCTTATCCAGGGCTGCATCTATTTCGTCTAAAATGTAAAACGGTGCTGGTCTATACTTTTGAATCGCGAACAAAAATGCTAGAGCTGTTAAGGTTTTCTCTCCTCCCGACATCGCATCTATGTTTAAAAGCATTTTTCCTCCAGGATTGGCTTGAATTTTCAAACCACTCTCCAGATCCATAGGATCCTCTAATTCTAGGCTTGCATTCCCTCCTGTCATTTGATGGAAGATCTCGTTAAACTTTTCGCTAACTTCTTTTAAGCACTTGTAGAAGACTTCCCTCCTCTTTTCCTCGATTTTTTCTATCATCTCCAAGACAGCCTTTTTCTCTTCCAAAATCTTCTCATACTTTTTCTTATACTCCTCGAATTCCTCCTTAAACTTTTCGAATTGTTCTATAGCCTTAAAGTTAACAGGACCTAGAGAAGTTAACTCCTCGAAAGTTTTCTTGATCTCATTTTCCAAGGCTTTAATTCCTTTCTCTATATATTCAACCTCTCCATACTGCAAAACTTCTATTTTAACATTCTCCAACTCAGCTTCAACCTTAGCCTTCTGTATCTTAAGCTTGTTCAACTCTGTCTGCAAGGAAAGCCTTTTCTCGTACAATCTCCTCCTCTCCTCCCTTAGCTTATCCAATCTCCTCTCAGAATCTATCCTCAGCTTTTCCAAGTCTATGGCTTCCTTAGCTTCCTCTCTCTTCGAAATCTCCCTTAGCTTCTTCTCCATTTCCTTTATCTCAGCTTCCAAACTTTTAATCTCGGACTCTAGCTTTTGCTTAAGCTGCAAATACTCTTGAATCTCATCCTTTGCCATTTCTTTCAAAAGCTTTGGGTGAGTTCTTATCAAATAACCTCCAGTCATAGCCCCGCTCCTTTCGATTAAATCGCCGTCCAAGGTAACCATCCTAAACTTTCCTATCCCGATAGCCCTTGCTATATCAAGATCTTCAACGACCAAAGTATCGCCTAAGACAAACTCTATTGCGGGCAAGACTTTTTGGTCGCACTTAACCAATTCGGAAGCTCTTCCGATTATACCTTTCCTCTGCTCAAACTTGACCTTCCTCGGTTTAATCTTATTCAAGGGTAAGAAAGTCGCCCTTCCTATTTTCTCTCTTTTAAGGAAATTTATGCAATAG
>CAYYER010000032.1:0-7092 GCA_964471045.1 uncultured archaeon
GAGATACTTTTAGGGCCGCTGCGATCCATCAGCTAGAGGAATATGCCAAAAAAGTTGGCTTGCCGGTAATCAAACAAAGTTATGGAGCAGATTCTTGTGCAGTAATCTTCGATGCAAGAAAAGCTGCTGAAGCAAGAGGTTTTGATGTTGTACTAGCTGACACAGCTGGAAGAAGCCATACGGATAAGAACTTGATGGAAGAGCTGAACAAGATTTGCAGGATTAATAAGCCTGACCTAAAAATTCTAGTTTTAGATAGCCTAACTGGCTCGGATGTTATCCATCAGTTTGAGTTTTTTGATAGAGCAGTTGGAGTGGATGGAATTATCTTTTCAAAGGTTGATGTTAACGAAAAGGGTGGAAACATACTTTCTGTTTGCTATTCGTTTAAAAAGCCTATTCTATTCTTGGGGAATGGTCAAAGTATTGATTCTTTAATCGAGTATGAGCCTGAAAAATTAGTCAAGAATTTATTAAGCTAATTCGAGAGAGCGAAATGCTTTTTCTATTTTCCTGAGGTTTTTCCTAAGTTTTGCTAAATAATGGCCTACTCCATGACACAAACGTTCATCTTCGCATCCATCGTTTAAGGCATAAACTCTTAAGATTCTCTTAACATTGCAAAGTGAGGCAAGAGAATTAGCTAGTTCTACTAGGTTTGACGAAGAAGAATTATTCTGGTAGATCGTGTTGCAATCCTCTATCAAGTCAGAAACAAAGCTTTTTGTTAGAAGGTATAAGTTTGACAATTGGCTTGGCTTGATTTGCGAAACTTTTGAAGTCGGTATGTAATGCTTTAAGGTTTCTATTTCTTCCAATCTTTGAATTACGTTAACCTTTTTCATCTCTAATTAAATATTTTAAAGCTAAAAATTTAAAAGGGTAGCAATGCTAGAAAGCTTGAGCAAAGGGCTAAGCGGTTTGATGAAAAGAATAATTACGAGTACTTCTGTCGATAAGAATGCTGTAGAGGAAATTTTGAAAGAACTTAAGAAAATTCTTTTGCAGGCTGACGTCGATTTAAAGCTAACCAATGAGCTAATAGAGAAGATAAGGAAAAAATGCTTGGTGGAAAAAATACCCCCTGGCTTGACCTTGAGGGAGCATATTCTGAAGGTTGTTTATGAAGAGTTAGTGAATCTATTGGGTAAAGAGCCGGCAGGCTTGATTGGAAAGAAAAAGATAATGTTGATCGGGCTCTATGGCTCGGGAAAAACCACTTCAGTCGCTAAATTAGCAAGATATTTCCAGAGACAAGGTTTAAAGCCTGCTTTGCTTGTCTTGGATTATCATAGGCCGGCAGCCGTAGAGCAGTTGGTTCAATTGGGAAAGCAGATTAACGTTCCTGTTTATTGGGATAAAGATAAGGATCCTTATAAAGGCGCGAAAGAAGGTCTAGAGAAATTCAAGAATTATGATTGTATTCTAATAGATACAGCAGGAAGGAGTGCTTTGGATAAAGAATTAGCAAGAGAATTGAAAAGGCTGGGGGAGATAATTAAGCCGGATGAAGTTTTGCTTACAATCCCTGCTGACATAGGGAAAGTGGCTGGACCTCAAGCAAAGGAATTCAACAAGCTAGTTGGAATAACTGGAGTTATCCTAACCAAAATGGATGGTACTGCAAAAGGAGGAGGTGCTTTGAGTGCATGCGCAGCAACCCAAGCAAAGGTTAAGTTTATTGGTGTGGGCGAAAAGCTTGAAGATTTGGAAGTTTACAATCCAGAAAGGTTTGTCTCTCGTTTGCTTGGCTTAGGCGATTTACAAACTTTGCTCGAAAAGGCTAAAGAGGCCGAGCTCAAGCCTGAAAAGGTTGAAAAAATAGTCGAGGGAAAGTTTACTTTAAAAGATTTTTACGAGCAATTAGAGGCTCTGAGCAAGATGGGGCCTTTGCAAAAGATTGCAAGCCTAATCCCAGGCTTTGGAATGGTAAAGCTTCCGGATAATTTGCTCGAAAAGCAGGAGGAAAAACTCAAGCATTTTAAGTATATAATTCAATCAATGACCCCAGAAGAAAGAGAAAACCCGAGCATAATAAATGCGAGCAGGATTAGAAGGATAGCAAGGGGTTCAGGGAGGCCCGAATCTGAAGTTAGGGAATTGCTAGACCAGTATAACAAGATGAGGAAGCTTATGAAAAGCTTGGGCGGCTTAAAAGGTTTGCAAAGAGGAGCTTTGAAGCAATTGGCCAAGCAGTTTGGATTTAAAATTTAATTTTTTCTAATAAGTTTTATGAGAGAGTTTATCCTAAGAGCTCTAAAAGCCTTTACTGCACCGAATTTTAAGCTGAACGATTTGCCTGGAGCAGGCCGAATGGATTTGGTTTGTAGGTGCATTTCAAGCGCTCTTTGGATTTCAAACGATTTAAGGAGGGATACAAAAATCCATGTAGTACTAGAAGGTCCTCCTTCCCCTCCAAAAGCTATAACTTTTGATGGAAAGGAGCTTAAGGGAGTAAGTCCTGACGAAAGAAACATTGCTTCCCACATAGGGCTTGCCTTAAGAAAAGGCTTGAAGTTAAAGTTAAACGAGGAAGTTGAAGTATGGGATGGGATTAGAATTGCGAAGAGAAGTTTTGAGAGTTTGGTTAAGGAAAAAGCAAAAAATTCACAGTTAATTTACTTGCATCCAAAGGGAAAGGATATAAGAGAATTTAAGTTTGAGAGAAATGTTACTTTAGTTTTGGGAGATTATATAGGGATGCCGAGAAAGACAGAAAAGCTGTTGGATAGGATAGGGGCAGAAAGAGTTTCGGTAGGGCCTTTAGTCTATTTTGCTTCCCATTGCATAGTAATAGTTAACAATGAGTTGGATAGGAGATGGTTGGGATGATTAAGGAAAAAGCGATCAAGATTTTAAAAAACAGGTTTGTATGCGATAACTGCTTAGGAAGGGTTTTAGCAGGTCAGTTACTCTCTGGCCTAACCAATAAAGAAAGAGGGAAGATAATAAGGTTTTACTTAGCCTTTCTTTTGGATGCTGGAGAAAAGCTTGAAATAAACCTTTCCAATTTCTATGGAATTAAATTTAGGAATAAAAAAATTAAGGTGGAAAAGCCAGGCAAATGCTTCATCTGCAAGAATTTTTTTGATGAAAAAATTGGTGGAATAGCTAAAAAAATAGCTGAAAAGCTGAAGAAGTTCGAATTCAACAGCTTTCTAATAGGTACGATAGTTCCTGACGAAATCTTAAAGGCTGAGGAAGAAATATGGGAAGCTATTGGGATAGAAAACGTCGAATCGATTAAATCTGAAATAAATAGGGAGCTAGGGAAGGAAGTGAGGAGCCTAGTGAAGAAAAAATTCGACAAGAAGCTACCGGATATTACAGTAATAGTCGACCTTGAGAATGGAAGGGTAAGCCTTCAAGTAAGGAGCTTGTACGTTTATGGAGAATATAAAAAGCTTAAAAGAGGATTTCCTCAAGCAAAATGGATTTGCTCTAAATGCAAGGGAAAGGGCTGTATTTATTGCAAAGGGGAAGGAAAATTGTACAAGACTTCTATTCAAGAAATAATCGAAAAACCTTTGTTGAAAGCTACGAAAGCTAAGAAAAGTGCATTCCACGGAGGAGGAAGGGAGGATATAGATGCCAGATGTTTGGATTGGAGACCATTTGTTATCGAAATTAAGAAGCCGATAAGAAGAAAAGTTAACTTGAGGAAAATCCAAGCCGAAATAAACAAGTCGAGCAAAATAAAAGTTAGAAAATTGCGGTTGGTTTCTAAAGATGTGGTGAGGGCTGTCAAGTCTCAAAAGTTGGATAAAACTTACCTGGCAATAGTAACCTTCAAGAGACCCATAGACAAAGAAAAGCTTAAAGAACTAAAGAAGCTTACTTTAGGGCCCATTCTCCAGAAAACTCCTTTGAGAGTCTTGCATAGAAGAGCTAAGAAAACTAGGAAAAGGTTGGTTAAGAAAATCTCTTGGGAAATTCTTGGGAAGAAAAAGTTAGCTCTAAGAATAACTGCCCAAAGCGGCTTGTACATAAAAGAGCTTATTAACGGAGATCAGGGAAGAACTAAGCCTAGTGTCGCAGAAATTTTGGGAAATGAAGTTCAAAAAATAGTTTTGGATGTAGTTAAAATCCATAGAAAATAATTTTAACTTTAAAATTAAAGTAAAAGTAGATAACCATGGTAAAAAAATCTAGAGGATTCAGGGCCGGGACAAGAAAAAAGTTGAAGCAAAAGCCGGGCTATAGACCGCCCATAACCAAATTTTTGCAAGAGTTTGAGATAGGGCAAAAAGTTTTGATAGCTCAAGAGCCCTCGAGCCAAAAAGGAATGCCTCACCCTAGGTTTAAAGGAAGGGTAGGAAAAGTTATAGGCAAAAGAGGAAAAAGTTATATCGTTGAAATTAAAAATGGAAATAAGGTTAAAAAGCTTATTTCAAGGCCTGAGCATCTGAGGTTGGTTGGATGAATGTAATAAAGGAAGAATTAATACCTGACGTAGAGGCTAAGGAGATTTTGGAAAAGATTGCTAAGGAGAAAGAGTTGAAGTATGAGCAGAAAAATGCCTTGGATTTGCTCAAAAAGTTTGTTACTCTTGACCCCGAAAAAGCTAAAAAGCTTTTGGAAGAACTTCAGACCATAGTTAAGCTTAGGGATAGGCAAAAGGTTGCGATAGTTAATTTTTTACCCCAAGATACAGACGAGCTGAGAGTTGTTTTGCACAAGGAATATACAAGCTTTTCGAAGGAAGAAATAGAAAAGA
Organism: uncultured archaeon; assembly: GCA_964471045.1. Taxonomy (GTDB): domain Archaea; phylum Aenigmatarchaeota; class Aenigmatarchaeia; order CG10238-14; family SCSR01; genus CALIKW01. Next base: position 4,718 of record CAYYER010000032.1, read on the forward strand.
TTTTGGAAATCGTTAAAAAGAATCTCTAGTTCTAAGGTGATAAAAATGGTTAAAGACGAATACGTGATAGTGTTAGATTTTCTTCCGCATGGAAAGCCCAGCGATAGAAAAGCAGAGCCCATAGCACAAACCATAGGAGAAAAGTACTTGAATTTGTTGGAAGTTGTTGTGAGGGATGGCGTTAGCGTTAAGCCTAGGGATAGGCTTTATGTTGGAGAGGATAAGAGGGATCATGTGAAGTATATAAGAGGGAGAATAAAGTATGACGAGCTAACAGGTTTTGCAAAATCCGAGCTTGAAAAGATTTTGGAAGAAATTGTTGAAAAAGATGAAAAGAGGTTTGTCAATTTCTTCAACATAGCCGGTCCGATTACTACTCGATTGCATAGCTTAGAGTTATTGCCAGGAATAGGAAAAAAGCATATGTGGAGTATAATAACCGAGAGAAAGAAAAAACCTTTTGAAAGTTTTGAGGACTTGAGGAAAAGGATTGAGATGTTGCCTGATCCAAAGAGGATGATAATAAAAAGGATAAAGGAAGAGCTGGAAGGGAAAGATAGGTATAGGCTTTTTGTTGGAAGCAAGCTTATTTAGCAATGTCCGCCTGAAGAGCCCGAGCTACTTAAAGTCTGACTGCACTCTTCTGGTTGAGTAATAAAACCTGAGCAAATAGCCTGCTTATAAGCTTCTGGGGTTCTTGCTCCTCTATAAACCATATCATTTATGAAAACTGTGGGAGAACCTCTTACTCCATACTGCTGATTAAGCTTAACTTCATTTTCTAATAAGCTTACAGCCTCATCCTTCTGGCAATTTTTAATCTTTTCTACATCTATCCCAACTTCTCTGGCTATGGGCTCCCAGCATGTATCCGCATTCCTTGAATTACATTTTTCATTAACTTTCATCACAAAATCCCACCAAGTATCATGGTCATAATATTTCCAAACGCATAGTTCTCTTATGTCTTGATGCAATTCTTGGATTCCGTGCATAGAACAATATTTTTCTTCCTCATCCAAGCAATGGCTTGGATAACCTCCATAGTTACTATAGATCACGTAGTGTGGTTCCCATTCAACCTTATCCTTTAGCAATCTATAAACAGGCTCTAATCCTTTCTCTGCTTGATTACCGAATGGGCAAAAGCTCATTACAAAAAACTTAACGTTTGGCTTCTCTCTGTCTGGAGCGTCGAACTGCTGAGCTTCTTGCTCTTCAGGCCTTTCAATCTTTTTTGTCATGTCAAAAGCTTGCAGGAATAAATAGGTTCCATCCTTGGTTGCATAAACAGGTATTTCTTGTCCTTGATAAGATGTGATGATTTTATAAAAACCCCTTTCCTCTTTTACTCTAATTAAAGAAGCAGAAGTCCCTGGCCTAACTAAATTGTTGTTTATATAGTCGATAACTTTTCTTCCAACTTCTTCTTTGGTTAAAGTTGGTATTTTTACAAATTCTCCTGTGATTACTGTTTTAGGTGTGGTTATCCATCCTGCTAGCAAAATTATCGAAATTATCATTAGAACTATGGTAGAGATCATCCATCTATTCAGGCTTGGTAACTTGAACGTTATTTTTCCAGATTTTTCAGCTTCTTCAGCCATCTAATCAAACTAGAAATTGGATAATAATACTTAAATATTTTTATTCTCTTATCCTCACAGCTATAGCCACGGAGATCCAAAGCAAGCCTCCAAGCAAAATCAAGACAAAGGCGATTAATAAAGCTAGGGCATAGCTTAAATCATCAACCCCCAAAGTTTTTTCTAAGTGGCCAGCGATCATAGAACCGAATAGAATGCAAATTGTCCCCAAAACCCAGAAGAATACCATCTTCCAATTCCTTTTGATTGCCATTAATTTTTAATAAGCTTTTTATAAATTAAAGCTTACAAGCTCCTGCTTACTTCAACAACTTCTACTTCTCCAACACCTTCTATATCCCTTAGTTTATTTTCAAGTTTTTCCAGTTCTCCGCCGGCTTCAGGAACGAGCTTGGTAACTTTTAGAGCGACTAAACCAAAAGCTATCGGCTCTCTTTCCATTCTTTCTGGCTTAATCTCTTCCTTAATCTTGCTCTCTAGTTCATCCAAATTTGTTTCAATAGCTTTTGGCATTACTTTAAAGGTAACTATTACCTCGCCCATCAGGGTCCCTCGAAGCCGCATTTTTTACACTTGTATTTATTGCTTAAAGCTTTGCAAGTCGAACACCTAACTATTAACTCTTCTCCGCAATTCGGGCAATAAAACTTAACGAAATTATCTTTAGCCAAAACGTTTACCTTGCAGCTTGTGCATCTCAAGGCCATAATCACTTTTTATTTAATTTAAGCTTATATTTTTTTTAGGCCCCTGTCGTCTAGTCAGGAT
>CAYYER010000033.1:0-6922 GCA_964471045.1 uncultured archaeon
TCCTGCTAGCGATGGAGAAAATGGAAATGTAATGATGAATGAATTCTTTCCTTTGACTTTCGAGCCTTTATTCAAGAATTATGTTGGAAAGGAATTCGGTTCTCTAACAATTTCTGAATTCCTGCATGAGTTTTATGAAAAAAAGGGAGAAATTAAGCCAGAGAGTGAAATCAAACTCAAGACTTTGGGAGCTTCGTGGATAGATGGGCATGAGCTTTGGCTCAAAGGTTCAAGAAGGTTAGAAATGATTAAAAAAGTTCATGATCTGAGCAAGAGATTTCATGAGCTTGAAAGAAAAATTTTAGAAAAAGTTGGCGAAATAAAAGAGCTGAAAGATGCTAGAAGACTTTTACTAATTTCCGAGACCTCCTGCTATGTTTATTGGAACATTGAGTTCTGGTTTAAACAAGGAGAAAAAACTATAGAGCTTGCAAACAAAAAAATTTTTGAATTGGAGAAGAAATATTTATAAGAAAAATCAAGATTAATTTTTAATTAGGTTTTAGGATGAGAATAGCCTTATTCGCTTGGGAATCCTTGCATTCTTTACCTGTCGGCGGGTTAGCTGTTCATGTAACCGAGCTGGCTGCAGCTTTGGAAAGAAAAGGAAATGAGGTTCATGTTTTTACTCGAATAGCTCCGAACCAAAAGATCTATGAGGTTATAGACGGCGTGCATTACCATCGCTGCCCCTTTGGTTTTAACTCCAATTTCATCTACGAGATGACTCATAACATGTGTAAGTCAATGGCACACTTCTTCTTCGAAACAGAAAACGTAGCAGGTCATTTTGATATAATCCATGGACATGATTGGCATGTAGTCAATGCTTTAGATGAAATAAAAAGAGCGAGGAATAAAAGAGTAATCTTTACTTTACACTCAACCCAGTATGGAAGGGATGGTAATCATTTCCACGATGGAGCAGCCAGGGATATAAGAAATATAGAATGGTTTGGGACTTACATAGCCGATAGGGTTATAGTTTGTTCGAATGCCATGAAGAATGAGGTTATGCGAATCTATAGGGTTCCTGATTGGAAGATGAGGGTTATACCCAACGGAGTTTGGGCAAGAAACTTCGACGGTTTTGTGGATGGATGGAAGGATGTAAAACAATACCTAGGCTTTGGTCCGATGGACCCTATGATAGTTTATGTAGGTAGAATGACGGTTCAAAAAGGGCCTGATTTGCTAGTAGAAGCCATTCCAGACGTTCTAAAAGATTTTCCCAATGCAAAATTTGTTTTCGTAGGGGATGGCTACATGAAGCCGCAGCTTGAGAGAAGAGTAGGCGAGCTTAATCTATGGCATGCAGTCAGGTTTACTGGCTACATTCCAAACGACTGGAAAACCAAGATTATGAAGGCTGCTGAATGCATAGTCGTGCCTAGCAGGAACGAACCTTTTGGAATAGTCGTTCTAGAAGGATGGAGCTGCTACAAGCCTGTAATAGCGACTCATGGAACAGGGGCTGGCGAACTAATTTGGCACGACGTGACTGGGTTGAGAGTTTATCAAGCTCCTAATTCTATAGCATGGGGTATAAAAGAAATTTTGAGAAATCCGGAGAAAGCAAGATGGATGGGGAAGAACGGAAGGAATGCTGCAGAAAAAGTTTTTAACTGGGATAGGATAGCCGAGCAGACTTTGAAGGTTTATGAAGAAGTTTTGGGTTAAATTTATAAGCTACTTTTCCTTAAAAATAGAGCATGAAATGCTGGTTTTGTGAGAAGGAGGCAAGAGGAATTTGTATAGTTTGCGGAAGAGCGGTTTGCCACGAGCATGGCTATAAGCTAGACCAATTCACTCATGCAAAAAGCGATACAAGCACAGGTTTTGCAAGCTATTTCAAAGCTTTTAACGTCTTGAAGTGTAAAGAGTGCAAGATAGAATGGGAGACTTGGGAGCAAGGTAAGAAAATAGTCAAGTGATAATCAGAAAATTTTTCATTAAGTACGACACTAACATAAGCTAGATAAATCCTTAAATGTGTTAAAAATAAGCAAAAGGAAGAATCTTTCGTTTCTTCTTAGTTTTAATTTTATGAAGAGCTGGATCAGAAACGAATTCCAAAGTCTTGAGTGCAAATTTAAAATTCGACCCCTTTTCTCTAATAAACTTATCATCAAATATATCGCTACATATTCCTACAAATCTCCCGGAATTAACATACCTAACAATACACACTCTTCCCAAGGCCTTGGTCCATTGGTTTATTTTCGACTGAATGCGTTCGATGGATTCTTTTTTTAAACCCTTCCATCCTAACCTTTCAGCAATTCGTTTGAATATCCTATCCCAATTAAACTCAAATTTTCTTTTTAGAAAAAGATACCCATCGTAACAAAATGAACTTAAGAATAGAGTTTTAGTTTCCTTTATTTCATTACTCCCTGTCTTTATCTTATATGAGAACTCGAGATTCGGAAAAAGAGAGATTTCTAAACGCTTCCACCTTTTTCTAAGTATTGACGATTCGTAAATCTCAATAGAGGAGGGTATATGTAACTTTGGGTCAATCCTTATAAAATAAATATCATGAAATTCGTTTCCAATTCCCCATCGACTGGTCTTCGTGCCTAGTAGATATTTCAGTAATCTTCCATCTTCTAATTTAGCAGTTAATTTCTTACCTTTATAAGCACAATTTACATTATTTTGAAAATCTTCATATTCACCCAATGAATGAAAGTAAGTGTAAAACAATAAACCAGTCCCATATTTAGAGCTCTTTAGAATACTTTTTATCTCGCTTATACTAAGTCTACTTTTAGGATTTGCCAGAGCAATCGCGGTATAAGGTTTAATTCTCCTAAAAGTTATGGGTTGATATAATTCATCGAATAAAAAGTCATTTTCTTCTAAAAGATTTTTAAGTTTGCGAAGCTCGTCTTCACCATGGGACTGGACAAACAGTATCTTTCCTTTCATTTTCATTATTTTACAGTTTTTTAAAAGTTAAATTACTTTTGATTCAATTTTATATTTCTAGCTCGCTCTTTTACCACCAAAGGGGTTAAAAATTAAAAATTTTCATACGTCAAATAATTAATCGTGAGCCGATGAATAGAGAAGAGATAGAGGAGATGTTAAGAAATTTTGGCTTGAGTGAGTATGAGGCAAAAGCTTACTATGCCCTTTTGCTGCTCGGCCATTCAAAGGCTAGCGAGATAAGTAAGCTTGCAAAAATTCCTCAATCAAAGATTTACGAAGTATTGGATAGGTTGGCCGAAAAAAATTTGGTTGAGGTTTATGAAGTAAGGCCAAAGGAGTTTAAGCCGATTTCCCCTCGAGTTGTGCTAAGAAATTTTTTAGAAGTTCAGGAAAGAAAGATTGAGGAAATGAAAGAAAGAATAGACGAACTCGTTGCTTCTTTAAATTCAAGGGGAACTAAAGTTTTCGAGGGGATTTGGGCCTCCAGGGAAAGGGGATGGAAGGTTTTCATGAATAAGGCTACTGAAATGTTCGAGCATGCTGAAAAGTATGTTTTTGTGATGAGTAAGTACTTTTCTTGGTCTTCAGGGCTAGCGAGAGCAGTGAAAGCTTGCATCAAGAGGGGAGTGGAAATTAAAACCATAGCTTCCAAAGGAATAGACGAAAGCAATTACTATAGAGCCAAGTGGTATCATGACAATGGAGTTAAGATAAGAGTTTTAAGATCTGGCAAATACCCTAGCTTAATAGATGTAGACGGAAAAGAGGTTTTGCTAAGGCTGGATAAAAATTCTAATAGAAGAAACCCAGTTTTTACTTCAATCTGGTCGAAGGACGAAGGTTTTACCAGGATAATCGACACTTTTGTTAAGCACGTATGGAGGAATTCTAAGCCAATTGATTTTGAGAAGTTGAAGAAGTTAGTCGAGAAAGCTTAAAAGTTTAAGAACTTACTATTAGGTTGGAAGCATGGAAAAGCTAAGAAGAAAATATCTAACCTTTGTCGCAAACAACTTTTTTCTTGATAAAGGGATAGATTACGACATCTATACGAGAGATTATTACATTTACGTTAAAGAGCAGTACCCTCATTTTTCTCCGCTTGGGATTTTAAAGAAAGATTTATTTTTTGACATGGACGGTGTTTTTAATTCTTATAGATCTGAGGAGCCAAGCTCAAGCTTTTTTAAGCGCTTGGGTGAAATAAATCAAAGGATAGGAAAGAATCTTCCTACAATCTTTTCTATTTTAAGCAATTTTTCCTCCAAAGCAAAAAGGCTGGGAGAATACATTTTCAAGAACAAAATTTTTAATCTAAGTAGCGAAGTCATAAGAAAAATACCTTTTGCCACTTCTCTTCAAAAAGAATTGAGTAGACTTTCCGAGCAACTTAGGAAGGCTAGAGTAAGAAAGGAGGAGTGTTTGGGAGCTGCAAAATTAGCTGTTCAAAGTGTGAGGTTTGTCGATTACTTGTACGAAGGGCTGGCTGAAATAGAAAAGCTTGGTTTTAGAATTCATCTCCATACTTATTCTCCAGAGGCAGTTGCTCTAGCTGTAGGGGAGGAATTAGAAATTTTACCATCTAGGATTAAGCCAACCAGGTTTATTTTTAACAAAGGTGAGTTTCGATCTTTGGTTCCTTTATCCGAGATGTGGAAAAAGATAGATAGGGAAAAAAAGGATGCAGTTTTTGTGACCGATGATTGGAAATCTGATGCAGGAATAGCTGCAGCTTTAGATTTGGGACTTTTGGTTTTAACCGATGATAAAGAAGGATTCCCTGAGGATAGAATTTACATTTATCTACCAGAGCTTAGGAAAGATTTCAGAGAGTTGCCAAAAGCTATAAGAAAGTATGAATGGGCGAGGCTTTACTCTTTCTTCGTTAAACCATCTTCTCTCAAGCGAGCAATCATTTTAGCGAAAGAAATAGAAAGGGATGCTAGAAGATGCGGAGAAGCTGAAAAGGAATATGAGATATTTCTATACGGAAAATCCGTGGAAGAAAAAACTAAAGCCCTGCTCGAGCTTTTAAGGCCTGTATTTCCCGAGAAATCTTATGGTATGGATGAATTATTGAAAGAGGCCGAAACCTATGGAAGAAAAAGGGAAAAAGAAAGATATAAAAAAGTTATCGAGGATATAAGAAATAGAATTGGTCGAACGCCCCTCCCAAAAGCAAGGGAAAAGTTCGTAGAAGGATTGGAAGATTTGATTAAAGAGTTGGAAGGGGAGGGAATTGAATTATCGAGAGCTGAAAAATAAGTTTCCCAAACTTTTGGAAGATGTGAGAGAGTTTACTGCAGGAATTCATGGATTTGAATCTAGAGGAAAGCCAATTCCTTTCAACTGCTACTTGGAAAGGAGGGAAAAGTTTTATAGGAAGCTTTCTAACCTCATGGGAAGGAAACTTGAAATTGATCCAGAAGCTGAATACAAGGGTTTTATGAGCTGGGAAGATGGAAGTATTCATTTAAATTTTGATGCGATCAATGATGAGTCTTGTCAAGAAAGAGCTGTACTTGCTCTTACTCATTTAGCTATTCCTCAATTTCTCTACTTCGAGACTAAGTTTGGTGAAGAAATAAAAAAAGAATTTGAAAATGCTAGAAAAGAAGGTAGGATGGAGGAGATGATAAACGAATTCGAGAGCAATGTTTTAAAAGGTGTTTGTAAAGCTTTTGAGTTGGATGGGGCTAAAAATATAAAAGGATATAAATTCGGAAAAGTAGAGAGTGAGATTTTAGAGGATTTGGAAGAGTTCAAGGAAACCAATCCAGGAATAGAAGAGGGCTATTCGATTTATAGGGGGCTTCAGGAAAGAGTAAAGAAATTGCAGAAAGAGGGATGGGATTTTGATGAGACAACTCATACAGCTGAAAGAATCTTAAAAGCCTCGCTTTTAGTAGCTGGAAGGGATGAGAATTTTGATAGAAATTATAGAGGCTTGCGAGATATGGAAATAGAGGAAATTTATGCGTTAGCTGGAGCCAAGGTCTTTGTAGGTGCTCCCGTCGAAAAAATTTTAAAGCTTTGCAAAAAAATTAGGGAGGAATGTACAAGTCAGGAAGTTGTTTTTAAGCATATTCTTAAGGACATGGAAGAACTGAAGAACGACCTTTATCACAAAGGCTTTGGAAAAGAGGCTGAAAAATTCTCTGAGTTTGTTGAAGCTTGCTCAAAATCGATCAAGCCTACAGAAGTTTTTAAATTAGATTTAATCCGTTCGTTGAATCAGAGGTTAGCCTTAATAGAAAAGAGGTGTAAGGAAGCGAGAAAAAGACCCCCGAAGATTATGTTTAGCTAGAAAGATATCTATCTAAGAATTTTGTAAAAGCGTAAATGCTAAGAGTGCCAGCCGCTAACCAAATAACATTCCTTAGCGTTTCATCATTTTCAATTCCGACGAAATTCCTCGGCCTATAGTTTCTTGAGTTGAATGAACGATTTTCTAATCTTCTAATTTGATTTAACTGATTCTTGTATTCCTTTAAAAGCCTATCTATTTCATTCAACCTTTTCCTATAATTTTGAATGTTTTGATTAATCTCATTCATCATAGCTTGCAATCTCCTTTCTTGAGCTAATCGTGGAGAAACTTCTTCTAATCTTTTCTTCTTAACAAATCGCTTTGGAGGAATGGTTAACCCTCTTCTCAAGTAATTGTCCCTTAAAAAATCAAGATACCATTTAATTCCTTTTGGCTTATGAAGGTCGACTTGTTGAGTGATATAAAGGTAGGCTAAGGGATAAACTTGAAATTCCGGTAAATAATAAGGAGCAGAAAATTTTTCTCCTGTGTAAAAGCCAATCCCTCTTTCCAAATATTCTAATTTCCTTAGCTTAGCCCCAAACTTAACCAAACTCTTAAGAGAATTCTCTAGGCCAGCGAATTCTTTTGGAACATCTTCTATGCAAGCATTTTCTATGGAAAGGTAAGAGGCTATTCCTTCTTCCAAAATCTTGAAGGGCAACGATTTAGAAA
>CAYYER010000034.1:0-6779 GCA_964471045.1 uncultured archaeon
CTCTTGTGTATACTTCATAGTAGCGATTTCAACGATTTTTGTTAAAAGAGAAAGACAGAAATTCGCAAAACCAAAGAATAAACCTTGGCCTTTCGTAACCATTCAGATTCCTGTTTACAACGATCCTGTTGCAGCAAGATGTATAGAAAAATGTTTAAAATTTGATTATCCGAGAAATAGGTTTGAAATAGTAGTAGCTGATGATAGTACAGATGAGATGACTAAAAAAATTCTCGACCACTACAAGAAGTATAAAAATGTTAAGATTGTGAGAAGGAATACGAGAAAAGGTTTTAAGGCAGGAGCTTTGAACCATGCTTTGAAATATTCAAAAGGAGATATAATAGTTATTTTCGATTCTGATTTTGTCCCTGGAAAGAAATTCCTAAAGAGAATAGTAAAGCCATTTTTCAAAGATGAAAAAATAGCTGTGGTTCAGTCTAAGATGGGATTTTTAAATCCCGACCAGAATATGATTACAAAATTCGCTTCCTCGCTCCTAATGATTTATTACAACTGTTGGATACACTTAAAAAACAAGTTTGGGACAGTTTTCTTTTGTGGGAGCGGAGGAGCTATTAGAAAAGATGTTTTGTTAAAAGCAGGAGGCTGGAATGAAGAGAGTTTGACAGAGGATACGGATTTGTCTATAAGAATTTTAGAATCAGGCTATAAACAAATTTATTTGCCGAATCTTAAGGCTTCAGGAGAAGTTCCTTTTACGCTTTCAAGCTTTTTAAAGCAGCAAATGAGATGGGCCTATGGAGTAACAGCAGCTTTCAAAAACTATTGGAAAAGGATTTGGTTTAGTCCAAGCTTTTCTTTACCTCAAAGGATTATCATAACTTTAATTACTCTGGGCTGGATAGTTTCTCCTTTCGTAGTTTTAACAACTTTTTTCGGGCAGCTAGCTTGGATAACGGGAGAACCTAGACCTCTTCGATTGAGCGATGTAATTCAGTTCTTCACTTATTTTGCTCTCACTTCAGGATTTTTAGCTTTGGGCTTAGTTGGTCTTTATAGAGAAAAAAGATTGTCAAAAATTTCATTCTTGTTCCCTGCATCCTTAACTTTAGGTTTATGCCTTTCTTTTGTTGGCTCTATTGCTTTCTTCAAAGCTATGCTGGGAAAAAGACATACTTGGTTTAGAACACCAAAGTTTGGAAGTATTTCGATAATAGAATTTTTCAAAAGGCTTTTCAGTAAAAAATAATTACCTACATTTTTCCCACTTAGAAAAATTTCTTCTCTCATAAAATTCTAGCAAAGTCCCTATCCAGTAAGCGAATAGAATTATTAGAACATAAGGAAAGAAGAAGATGAAGGCTATTAAATTATAAATGTTGAACTCAGAAAATCTGAAGAGGGAATAAAAGTTAAAGCATAAGCTCAAGATAAAAACTACTATGGTTAAAAGAAGCAATGGAGTTAAAGCATAAGCTCCTATTAGAGTTTTGTAAATCAATTCAACCATTCCAAAAACAGTAAACCAGTTAAAGAAATACTTGAAAACCTCTAAGGAAATTACATTTCCGTAAGCAAGAAAATAGTTAAAGTATCCGCTTAGGATTTGGTAAAGAACGAGAGGTAAGTAAAGGAAAGAGTGAAAATACCAATAGAGCTGAGTTGGTACGGAAAAAAATCCGACGCCAACGTGCTTTCTATTGAATAGGAACTTGTAATGTTTTTTCACAACTTGTAAAGTCCCTCTAATCCATCTAACTCTTTGCCTCAACCATCCTCTTATAGTTTCTGGAACTCTTGTGTAAGCTACTGCATCAGCCATTCTTATCTCAAAGCCAGCCTTCCTCAAATAAAAGCAAATGTCATAATCTTCTACAGGAGTATCTCCTTTAAAACCGCCAATTTTTTCTATCGCGCTTTTCCTAAAAGCACAAAATCCTGGAAGTATGCATAAGCCATTAGCCTTTTCACAAATGCTTTTCCAGCCAGAGATTATTGCATAATCAAAAGCTTGAAGCCAAGTCAAGAATTTTCTAGATCTTTGGACTCTGAGGACAGAAGCGACGGCACCAACTCTTTTTTCTGCTAGCGGTTGAACGATTTTCATCAAGGCATCTCTTTCTATTTTTGTATCAGCATCCAATGCAACTATTATTTCATTTTTCGCAATTTTTAACCCTAAGTTTAATGCCTTTGCCTTTCCTCGATGCCTTCCTTTTACAAGCTTAACCCTAGGATTTTTTCTCGCAATTTTTTTTGCTATTTCTGCTGTCCTATCCTTAGAACCATCGTCTACAACTATTACTTCTCTCTCATTCGGATATTCAGCGTTCAACACACTTTCTAGAGTAGCTTCTATGTTTTCCTCTTCATTGTGTGCAGGAATTATTACTGAAATTGGTGGGAAAAACTTTTTCTTTAATCCTTTTTTTCTTGGCAAAACTATTAACAAAATCCAAGAAGAATAGATTATTATTAGCACAAGAGTTATCAAAGTCAGTAAAATTTCTACTAGCATTTCAATTGAATAAATACTTTTAAAATTAATAAAAATATGGGAGAATGGTGAGTTTGAGAAAAGTCTATTTGGTTGCTGGCATTCTTTCTTTCATTCTTTATCTAGCTGGAATTTTTACCGGCTATTTTCTTCAATCATCCATTTTTAGCGAGGTTGAAAAGAATATAGATGAACTAAAAGAAGATTTGGAGAATGCTCAGCTAGAATACATGTTCCTTACTTTAAAAGCGAAAGGAAGTTGTCAAATACTCTCTTCTTTAACCAATGAGCTAACCTCACGCTTATACTCTATTTTAGATGAGCTAATAAAGCTTGAGAATAGAGGAGACCCGAAATTACAAGAACTTAAGAGGGAATACACTTTACTCGCAATAAGAACATGGATATTGAAGAGCAATACAAAAGAAGTTTGTGAGGAGGATGTCTTACCAATTCTTTATTTCTATTCAATTCCATGCGAAGATTGTTTGGAACAAGGAAAAATACTGGACGAGCTCAAAAGCAAATATAAAGGAAAGCTCTTGACTTTTACTGTAGATGCAGGAGTAGATTTGCCGATAGTTCAAACTCTCCTCAAATCCTATAACATTACAGAAACACCTGCTTTAGTGATAGAAGATGAGGTTTATCAAGGTCTTATCTCGAAAGAAGAAATTAAAAGCCTAATGTGCGAAAGGCTTGAAGGAATAGCTTGCTAAAGTAGCTTAAGCTTTCCGGTTATTCTGTCTATCTTTTTCTCTTCGGCAGGCCCCATTGCCAAACAAATTATTTCTCCTTTCTTCACTTGGGTTAGTCCAGCATCTCTTGTCAACACACAAGGTAACTTAGCTTTTTTAGCATTCCTATAAACTTTTTTCAATTCTTTCAAATCTTTGACTTTTAAAACAATTTTTTTAGCACCTTCATTTTCCCATTTTTCAAGAACCTTTTTACCAACAAGCTTAACAGCAGCTAAGGAGGCATGGGCAGCATGAGCAGCTATTTTTCCCTTTCCAAGCTTCAAATCTTTTCTAAAGATTATGACTTGCTTGTACATTACATCAGCCCTAACCAGCTAGCTAAATAAGGTATGGCAAAAAAGCTCGCATAAGCTATTAGAATGCATCTCGCAACCTTGCCAATGCAAACTCCAACAAAAAACTTCTTTATATCATAATTTCCTATTCCTGCCGAAATTCCGATTATGTCAAAAGGAAAGGGTATGAAAGCAGCTATCGGTAAAATCCAGAATCCGTATTTTTCGAAAAGGTTTGTTAAGAATTTTACCGTCTTTCCAACTTTCTTGTTAACCTTCTTTTCCTTTATAATTTCTCTGCTTCCCAACCCAACCAAATAACCTGTTAATTCTCCCCCAGCAGCCCCAATGCCTGCGAGTATTCCTACTCCAAGAGGGTTTAAGCCTAAGCCAGAAGCAGCGAAGGAGATGACAGCATCCAAAGGAAATGGGATAAAAATCGTTGAAGTTCCGATAAAGCTTATTACCAATACTCCCCCATAGGAAAAGGTTTTTACCATCCAGACGAAAAAGCTCGAAAACTCAAGCATAATTAAATTTTCTTTTTTGACCTTAAATTCAATATTTAAGCTTCTTTAACCAAATTTTAATTAGATGAAGGTTTTAGTGCCGCTCGCAAACGGGTTTGAAGATATAGAAGCATTTACTGTTATCGATATTTTAAGAAGAGCTGGGATTGAAGTGGATATAGTCGGAATTCCTAGTACTATGGTAACGAGCAAGGTTGGAGTTAGGGTTATGGCGGAAAAAAGGATAGATGAAGTTGATCCTGAAGAGTACGATGGTATTGTCTTGCCTGGAGGTGACCCAGGGTATAAAAATTTGGAAAGGTCAAGGCGATTGCTTGAGCTAATAAAAAAGTTGAATGAAAGGCAGAAGCTAATAGCTGCCATTTGTGCCTCTCCTTCTATACTCGCTAAGCTTGGGATTCTCGACGATAAAAAGGCTACTATTTATCCTGGAATGGAAAGGTTATTACCCCATCCTAGGGAGGGAAAGGTTATAGTCGATAAGAACGTAATCACATCCCAAGGGCCTGGGACAGCTTTGGAGTTTGCCTTAAAAATAGTCGAGTATTTGTCTGGAAAAGAAAAAGCATTAGCGCTTAAAAGGGCTTTGGTCGTCTGAATGGCGAATCTCGAAAAAGAGGTTTTGAAAGAATTGGCAAGGAAGTTAGTAGCTAGGAAGAGTGAGATAAAGGATTTTCTAAAGAAAAAAGTCAAGAATGGGGATAGAAAGCTTGAAACCATAACCAAAAGTTTAAAGGATAAAGGTTTAATTACTTATGTTTCTGTAATAGGGGAGAGTTGCATAGCAATAACCCAGAGGGGGATGAGAGAATTAGAGGGATAGATAAAAACCTAAAGAAGGTTATAATAGCCTTGATAATATTGCTCATCGCTTTCTTCATCGCAGACCTTTGTACTTCTTACATAAGCGTTTGCCAGCAAGTTAACGGAAGCTATGAATGCAGCTTAGAACCTGTTATAAACTTGCTCCCTAAAATCTCTAGATGAAAATTTTTAAATTCTCGTTCGATATTAATTTTGATAGCCCCGTCGTCTAGCGGCCAAGGATCCCGGGCTTTGGTCTAACCAAAGCTTTGATTCAAGATGAAAGAAACCCGGGGACGGCGGTTCGAATCCGCCCGGGGCTATTTTTTGAGCAACTTTTCTATTAGAGATGGAAGGATGAGAAAAGCTAGGAAGCTTGCTAAAGTTAAGTAAACGTTTCTGGTTAAAGCTATTAAAAATCCAAAGTAAGAGAGTAAGAAGCATCTTGGGATAGAACCAATCAAGGTAAATACGAAAAAATTCTTGAAATTGATTTTTCCAAAGCCGCAACCAACAGAAAAAATTTTGTAAGGTATGAAGGGAATTATTCTCCCTATTAAAATAGATAGGTTACCCCATCTTTTAAACCAGCTCTCCGCAAACCTTAAATTCTTTGGATCTATCAAAAAATACTTTCCATACTTCTTGAGAAACGAATTGCTCCCCTTCCCAAGCCAGTAACCGACTATAGAGCCCAAGCTCGAGCCTATCCCACCAAATATTGCTATTAATATGGGCGAAATTCCTAGAAGTCCTGCCGATACTAAAACAGCTTCAGAAGGTAGTGGAAAAATGCTTGACGAAAGAAAAGTACCTATTACTATTCCAGCTAGCTTAAAATTTTTCATAATTTCCTGACAAAAGCTTAGTAAAATTTCGAGCATAATTATAATTTGGATTTAAAGCATAAATTAGGAAAAGTTAAGAAGTTAATTGTTCATAAATTAATTGATGATAGAGCAAACAGCTTTGGTTATTTTTACGAATTTAATTCCGGGAGTTGAGCAGGTAGGCGCAATCCCTTTAGGTTTATCCTTGGGTTTAGACCCAATTTTTACTTTCTCCGTTTCCTTGCTAGTCAATTCCTTTCTCTTCTTTCCGATATTTTTCATCCTAGAGATGTTTTACTGGAAATTTCTTTCGAGGATAAAGCTTGTTAAAAAATACGTCAAGAAAGCAAGAGAAAAAGGAAAACCTTATGTTGAAAAGTATGGGATAGTTGGAATAACTTTGCTCATGCTTTTGCCTTCTCCCTTCAGCGGAACCTATACGGCTAGCATTCTAAGCTGGTTTTTGGGCTTAGATTGGAAGAAGTCTTTTCTCGCAATATTCCTCGGTTCCTTTTTTGGCGGAATATTCGTGCTACTCATTTCTTTGGGTGCGATTAACTTAATCTTTTCCCTTTTCTAAAAATTATTCGATAGAATGTTAGTCGAAATGCTAGAAATTATAATCCTAATCCTTTTTTCACTACTTCTTTATTTCTGGTTTAAGAACAGGGAATGGAAGTTAAAATTTGAACAAAAGGTTAAAGAATTCTTGGAAAAGGAAGAAGAAAGGATAAGGGCTGATGCGATAAAGAGAAGCGCGAGCATTCTTTCTGGAAAAGCTCTGGAGAAGTTAGTTCCTTTCCTTGAAATTTTTCCTTACAATGCTCACGACATAAGATGGTTGGGAGATCCTATAGACTTCATAGTTTTTGACGGTTTGAAAAAGAAGGAACTCAAGCAAATAGTTTTTTGTGAAGTTAAATCTGGAGAGAGTAAACTTAGCGAGACTCAAAGAAGAATTAAGGAGTTGGTTGAAAATAAAAAAGTAAAATGGGAAGAATTTAAAATAAAGAAAAAAAGTTAAAATTTTTATCTCTTCTTTTTCTTCTTTTTCTTTGTTTTTTTCTTCTTTCCTTTCTTTTTCTTCTTCTTTGCCAAACTTTACACCTCCACAATTC
>CAYYER010000035.1:0-5401 GCA_964471045.1 uncultured archaeon
TAATCTTTACTTTTAGCTATTCGGCACCAGTAAAAAGCATCGTTTAATGTTAGTAAAACAAAAAACAGGAAGTAAGCGACCAAAACTTTCAGAAAGTCAGGTTTCAAAATTCTCCTCGCTTTTTTCAATTTTCTCATAAAACTATTTTTAAAACTGCTAAATATTTTAAAAATTTTGTGAAAGAATTTTAAAGTTTACTACTCAGAAAAGATAAATTTAAATTCTTTTTGCCGAATTAAGAGAAAAATTGAAAAACTTTTCTACATTAAGAATAAAAGTTTAAAGGTTCCTTATAAAATAAGGTAGTATGCAAGCAAGAAATTTAGTTTTTGCTGGCTTGATCGCTTTAGGGTTGCTTGTGCTTTCAATAAATTTTGCCCTAGCTCCAAGAGCTTGGAGAAGTTTTGAGATTATCTTGCCTGAAGAAGTTTCTGTTTATCCTGGAGAGGAAGTTGAGGTCAAAGGCGGAATCCTAAACACAGGAATGTGGTGGTTGCACTGGTTTAATCTAAGCTTATCCGGATTGCCGGCTGATTTTGAGTACAAGATAGAGCCAAGCTATTGGGAGCATTTAAGAATACTAAGAGAATGGAATCCTGAGAAAGGAGTCTATAGAGTCCCTGAAAACTTTTCTATAAAGATAAAGGTGCCTGAGAATGCAACTGGTTTGTACTTAGTTAACGTTACTGGTCAAGAGTTCATGTCCTGGAAAAAGGTTTCAAATTCCTCTTTCTTCATCCTAAGAATTTTACCCCTAACTAATTTTACGATAACGAACATTTCAATTCCAGAGGAAGTTACTGAGTTTGAGCCATTCAACATAAGCATGAGAGTTAATAATCTTGGTCCAACTTTTGGAAGAATTAACATTTCAGTCGAGCTACCTGCTGACTGGAACATAAGCGAGAAGTTTGTTTCCCTAGCTTTGAATGCAAGCCAGTCAAAAGAACTAGTTTTTACCATAACCCCAACCAACACGAGCGGAGAAATAAAGATAAGAGCTGAATATCCTTACAAGAAAGAAATAATGAAAATAGAAAAGGTTGGGCCTTACTTGATTCCTTCTCCAGCAGCTCCAGGAATAATCGAATTACCAGAGGTTAAAATGCCGACAGGCTTCCAAGCTTTTGTAGAATCCGTAAAAGCTTTACCAAATTATGTGAAAGGAATAATAATAGTTCTAATAGTGATCATAGTCTACAACATTCTCAGCATAGTTCAAGCTAGAAGAAAGCGAAAGAAGCCAGAAGAAATGAAGAAGAAAAAAGGAGAAGCAGAAGTTTAGCTAATTCTAGATTAAAAATTTAAGCCAAGATTTGAAATTTTCTAATATGCCTCTTATAAAGCTAGAGAATGTCAGCAAAGTCTATCGAATGGGTGAAACTAAAGTTCAAGCTTTAAAGAACATAAACCTGAAAATCGAAAAAGGAGAGAATGTAGTGATAATAGGTCCTTCTGGTTGTGGTAAATCAACTTTGCTCCATTTGATGGGCTGTTTAGATAGACCAACCAAAGGAAAAGTTCTCATAGATGGAAGAGACGTTTCAAAGCTTAGCGATAATGAGTTGGCTAAGATAAGAAGAGAAAAGATTGGTTTCATCTTTCAGTTTTTTTATCTAATCCCAACTTTAACCGCTTTAGAAAATGTCATGCTTCCGATGACTTTCGCTGGAGTTCCGAGCAAGGAAAAAATTAGGAGAGCTAAGGAACTGCTTAAGCTAGTTGGATTGGAAAGAAGGATGCACCATAAGAGAAGTGAGCTTTCGGGCGGAGAAATTCAAAGAGTAGCGATAGCGAGAGCTTTAGCGAATGATCCAGAGATAATACTTGCTGACGAACCTACTGGCAACTTAGATTCTAGGTCAGGAAAAGAAATCATGAAATACTTGGTTAAGTTGAATAAAGAAAAGAATGTAACCCTGGTCGTTGTAACCCATGACCCGATGGTGGCCTCGTTCTTTAAAAGAAAGATTTATTTAAAGGATGGACGAATAATTAAAGAGGAGAGCCCATGAAAAAGCTTCTCTTAGTTTTATCATTTCTAACTTTAATTACCCTTGCCCATGCAGCAGAAGCCTATCTTACCCTTTCCTACCAAGTTTTGGATTCAAGAGTTGCTCCTGGAGGCGAAACAACAGTTTTTCTAACCCTAACAAACCCTAGCTTGAAGGATGTAGGAAACATAAAAGTTTACCTTACGCCCGGGCCTTACTTAACCCTAACTTCAAACTACTTTGAGCTAAGCGGTCTAAGCTCAGGCTCTTCCCAGCAAATTTCATTCAACGTAAAAGTTTCTGCTTCCGCATCTCCCCAAATCTCTTACGTCAAGGCTAGAGTGGAGTATACGGTAGAATCTTTAGAAAGAGAAGTTAATACTAACATTCCAATTACCATTAGAGCAGAGCCTTTGCTTCAGATAGCTAACGTTAACTTTAGCTCTACTCCAGAGCCAGGAAAAAAGGTTAAGCTCACTTTCTCTATTTTTAACTTTGGTGAAGGAAGTGCGAAGGATTTAACTGTTAGGATAATTCAGTCAGAGATTTTTGGCGTGGTTGGAGCTAGCGAGAAGTTTGTAGACGAGATTAGGCCGAGCGAGTTTGCAAGCCTTTCCTTCGAGCTAATAATCCAACCTTCGGTGGAAGCAGGAATATATTCCATTCCTATTTCCTTAGCTTACAAGGATGAGACTAGGAGCGAGAACTATTCTGCTACCAAGTATTTAGATTTAGTTGTTTCAGGAAGCTATGAATTTATAGTTACTCTAGAAGATCAGGAAATGCTAGTTCCTGGCTCTAAAGGAAGCGTTGAAATTAAAGTGGTTAACGCAGGGAATCAAGAAGCCAAGTATCTAACTCTAGACATTTCTTCTGAATATCCTTTTGCCGAAGTTTTTCCTCAAAAAGTATACGTGGGTAGTTTGGAAGCAGACGATTATGATACAGAAAAGGTTAGCGTTAGAATTAGCAAGAATGCTTCACCCAATGCTTATCCTTTAAAAGTTAAGTTAAGCTACAGAGATGCTTACGGAAAAGAATATGGGGAGGAGCATGCAGTTTATGTGAAAGTTTCATCTTTCGAAGAATTGCCCAAGCCAACTTTGCTCACACCTTTCAACCTAGCTATTCTATTCTTGTTCATAGCCATAATCCTTTATTACTTTTTCAAGAGAAGGAAAAGATAATGTTAAAGGAATTGACTCTTATAGCCCTAAGGAATCTTTCGCAAAGAAAGCTTAGAACTTTTCTAACTTTGCTAGGAATAATAATAGGAGTTACTTCTATAGTTAGCATAATTTCTTTGGGTTCGAGCTTGCAAATCAACGTTTATAAGCAGCTAGAAAGGATAAGCGGAGATGTGATAAATATAATTCCAGGAAACATTAAGCCTGGAAGAGTCCCTCTTTCTGCTTTGGGCGCAATTAAGCTTACTGAAAAGGATTTGAAAACTGTCTCAAGAGTTGATGGTGTGGAAGAAACTTATGCATTCATAAGAAGTGGAGGTAGAGTGAAGTATGGGAAAGAAGAAACTAGTTTAACCATAACTGGTATAGAAAATGCTGAAGAATGGGGAAGGGTAGAGGCGGAAAGGCTTGGATTGGAAGCTGGAAGGTTTTTAACGGATAATGACAAATACGCTGCTATATTGGGCTATTCGGTTGCTCATGAAATTTTTTCTAAGGAGATAGGTATAGGAAAGGAAATCGAAGTAGAAGGAGTTAAATTCAAAGTAGTCGGTATTTTGAAGAAGGTTGGAGGGATTTTGGCAAGCATAGACCAAACAATTTATATCCCAATTAAGCCTGCAAGGAAAATTTTTGAGGAAAAGTTTGCTGAGGATGAATTTTCTGTAATTTCAGCAAAAGTTGCAAAAGGTTATGATGTAAACGAGGTTGCCAATGAAATAGAGGAAGAACTGTTGAAAGCGAGGAAAGAGGATGAAGATACACAAACTTTTACGGTGATAAGTCCAAAGTTCTTCCAGGAAACTATAGGAAACGTCATGAGCCTTGAAACACTCTTCCTTTCTGGGATCGCAGGAATTTCGCTGATAGTTGGTGGAATCGGAATAGCAAACATAATGTACGTTTCGGTAATGGAAAGAACTAGAGAAATCGGGATAATGAAAGCTATAGGTGCGACGAACCATTCAATCCTTTTGCTTTTCTTGCTTGAGGCTGGGTTGATTGGTTTGGCAGGAGGGATAATCGGAAGCATAGGAGGGATAATTTTTTCCCATGTAATGAGTTTCATAGTTTCTAGAGCTTTTGCCATCGGAGAAAGAATAGGAATAAGTATAATAATAGAGCCTCATGTAATTCTGCTAGGTTGTTTCTTCGGTTTTTTGGTTGGTATAATAGCAGGATTTTTACCAGCTAGGAAGGCCGCAAGGCTGGACCCTGTCGAAGCTTTAAGGTACGAATGACTTCCTTACTTTTAGGAAAGTTAAGGTTACTAGGGTAAAGTAAAAAGGTATGAAGAATAGGGTTAGGGAGAACCAAAGGAAGAAAGAGAGATAAAAGGGATAATAGAGAATTCCTTTAAACAAGAGCCAAATTAAATAGTAGGAAAAGAGAAGCTGCAAAACCTTGTACCAATGAACTCTTGTAAGCTTCCAGCTTTTCTTAAAAGATTGGAGGATTCCTTTTTCTTCTATCAGGATTATACATTGGTAAAAGAAGAGTTTGGTCATGAGAATTATACCAGGTATTATTAAAGCTAAAAAACCTAAGCATGCGATTAAAGCGTAGAGTAAAAAGCCGAAGAAGGTATTGAAATATTCTCTTGAAACAACTCTTAGACAACTTTTTAGCTTGAATTTTTTTGTCTTGATTTCATAGACCATCCTAATTATCAGGCTTGTAAGAAATGTGTTGGCTAAAAAGTAGAGGAAGAAGAAAGGTAAGAAGTCAACCAACTTTTTCACAATTTCAAAAACTTCCAAATCGACTATTTGCAAGGAAACGTATGAGATGAGAATCGAAGTAATGCAAGCCGATAGAATTCCTGGAAGGATTACTAGAGGATGGGCAAGCAACAAATCCAAGCTTTCCTTAGCTGATTTTAATAGCATAATAATAATTTATTCCTTTACTTTCTTCCATTTTAAACCTTCTAGTTTTATCTTCCCGTTCCTGCTGAGTTCGGTTATATAAATGCCGAGCTCATCTTTGCTCAAGTTCAAAATTTCTCTAAGCTCGTGAGCATACCTGGGTTCTTCGAGCAACTCTAAAATCCTTTCCTTTATCCTTTCTGGCTCTTCAACTTTTTCTATTTTCCTTTTCCTTCTTTTTCTCCTCTTCTTTTTTTCAATTCTTTCTGCTTCAATCGTAATTTTTGAATAATCTTTAAGATTCTGAAGAGCCTTTTCTGTATAAATTTGTACATGAGAAAATAAGGAAAGA
>CAYYER010000035.1:5411-6755 GCA_964471045.1 uncultured archaeon
ATTTTCCTTTTCCTTATCTTCCTCCTTACTTTTTTCTCTTCAGCTCTTTCGATTTCTTCTGTCGTAGTTTCTAAACTGGCTTTTAAATCTTCAAGAGCTTTTTCTGTATAGAGTTGTGTATGGAAAAATAAAGAGAGGATTTCATTCTTGAATTTTCCGCGTTTCTCTTTGTTCTTGCAACCATCGTATCTTTTAAACAGAGTGGGAAGAAAGTAAAAGAAAACTGCTTGAAGATGGGAGTCAAGGAATAACTTCCTTCTCCACCTCCAATACCACTTCCTTAAATTTTCTATTTTTTCTTGCTCAATCCAGCTTTTAACATCTTTTAGACCATAGGAAAGAGGTTTTAAATCTTCAAGAGCCTTTTCACAATTTTCTAAACTTTCTTCAACCATTTTAAGTGCCTTTTCCTTCAACTCTTCGCTGGCATAAGAATTTTTTATAATTTCCTCTATACTGCTTTTTTCCAGGCTTAAGTTAACTCCCTCGTAAAAGTCTAGGTAGAACTGGAATAAAACTTCAGGATAATTAACCTCAAAATAGCTACCCAGAACAGCTCCATAAATCACTCTTTCCAACTCATCTTTCATGAACTGATTGTGGCGGGGATATTCTTCCTTTCTATAATCCTTATAATTTTTAAGGAGGACTTTAAAATTCCAAAAATTCCTCCTTTCTAATAGCGTTTTAACTCTAGGGTCTTCCTCTTCTATCTTATACCTTAAGGATTTGTCGGCAAACTTCCTTAAAACATCTTCTTTATTCTCAATTCCTTCTAGCTGATTGATTATCCCAAAAATCTCTCTCAAATACTTTTGGATTGCTTTCTCGCTCACGAAAAAATTATTAGGCTTAAATTTTAAGTTGATTTTGATGGACAGTAGTCTTTGATTGGGCAAATTCTGCATTTGGGCTTTCTTGTTCGACAAACCTCTTTCCCAAATTCAACCATGAGTAGATTAAAAATTCTTCTGTATCTTTTTGGTACAATTCTATGCAAATCTTTCCTTATTTTTTCTGGATCTTTAGCTTTAGTCAATCCAAGCCTTCTCGAAATGGTTGCAACGTGCGTATCGACAGGAATAACTTCTTCGCCAAAGCCATAGCATAAAACCACATCTGCAGTCTTTCCTCCCACGCCTGGTAGTTTCATAAGCTCTTCTCTCGAAGAAGGAACCTTTCCTCCATACTTTTCCAGAATAAGTTTAGCCACTTCTCTAATCCTTTTGGCCTTTTGATTGTAAAAGCCTACTGGTTTAATTAATTCTGCTATTTTCCTTTCACTCAACTTCAAAATTTTTTCTGGAGTATCTACAGAGACGAGATTATTTTTACAAACTATAC
>CAYYER010000036.1:0-6418 GCA_964471045.1 uncultured archaeon
TCTGTAAGGAGTGTAATTACTCATTCAAAATTAAAGACGCGAAAGTGATTTTTCTATTAATGGCAATACCTTTACTTCTAATAGGCCCCTTCTTAATAGGAGGAGAAGTTATTGTAGGAGAGCCTATAACAAGAGATATTATTAGATTTTCATTTTTTCCGCCAATTTATCTCATAGTAGTAGCCCTAATATGCATTTACACAGGCAAAACAAGATTTTTTAGAGAGAATAAACCACTTAGTATTGTGTTGGTTGTTGTATTTTCAATTCTACTCTTAATTCTTCTTGATAAAATTGTTTACGAAATCGTGAAATTCTTGGTATAACCTAAACTTAAAAACCAAAGATTTAAATTAAATTTTGGATGGACCTTAAAGAACTTTTAAAACTATCGCCAAAGTTGCATGAAGATGGAAAAGGGAATTTAACATCCTATCAATTATCAGACGAAGCTCTCTCTTTTATAGATAAGCATGTTAATGAAGAATGCTTAACTTTGGAAACTGGAGCTGGTGTTAGCACTATCTTGTTTGCTATCAAAAGGTCTGAGCATATTTGTATAACTCCGAATGAAAGAGAGATTGAGCGAATAATTAGCTTCTGTAAGCAGCATAAGATTTCAACCAAAAGAATAAAATTCTATGCAGATAGGTCTGAAAGAGTTTTGCCTAGCTTGAAAGTTAAAAATCTGGATTTTGTTCTAATAGATGGTAGGCATGCCTTTCCTACTCCCTTCATCGACTGGTTTTACACAGCTCCAAAGCTAAAAATTGGAGGACTGCTCATGATCGATGATACCCAGCTATTGACAGGTAAGATTCTTAAGCAATTCCTTTTATTGGAGCCAGAGTGGGAGCTTGTTAAGGATTTTCCTCCAAGAACCGCAGTTTTTAAAAAGTTGAAAGCTGGAAGCGTGAACAAATGGTGGGGAGAGCAAGCGTTTATGGCTAAAAGTTTTAATTTTTCCTGAATAAACTTTTAAGCAAAAATTTTCATATACTATTTGTGATTGATGCCTTAGTTATACTAAGCGGGGCAGGCTTGATAATCCTGCTTGGATTTATAGGAAATTATATTTTTCAAAAGACGATGATTCCTGACATTCTCTGGCTTTTGTTGCTCGGCTTATTGCTCGGCCCAATATTGGGTTTGATCCAATCATCTTTTCTAATAGATGTGGCTCCGTTTTTCGCTTCAGTAGCGATTCTAATCATACTTTTTGAAGGAGGTCTGCATACAAACTTAGATATTCTAATTAAAGAATCGCCTATCTCCATAGTCCTTGCAGTTTCTGGAATAATCGTCTCTATGATTTCGGTTTCTTTGCTCATGTACTTCCTCTTTCACTGGCCTCTACTGAACGGTTTGTTGCTTGGAGCGATGATAGGTGGCTCGAGCTCTCCCATAGTAGTTTCTTTAACTCAAAAGTTAGCCGTAAGACAAAAAGTTAGGACTTGGTTGAACTTAGAATCGACGATAACAGACGCTCTATGCGTAGTTGTTGCCATAGTGATAGCCGAATTCATCTCTAAGGGAGGCTATTCGCTCGCTCAAGTAGCTAATAACATCCTTGGCTCCTTTTCAATAGGAGCGATGCTCGGCTTGATTGCGGGAATCTTCTCGCTTAGGATAATCTCGAGGCTGAAAAAAAGGCCTTTCGAATACATGCTAACCCTGGCAATCTTGCTAATCCTCTATTCTCTAACCGAATGGGCAGGGGGAAGCGGCGCGATAGCTGCTTTAATCTTCGGAGTAGTTTTGGCTAACGGAAGAAAAGTTTCACGAATTTTCAAGTTTGATAGGGCCTTGGTCATAGACAAGCAAGTGGAGAAGTTTCATTCAGAAGTTTCTTTCCTAATAAGAACTTTTTTCTTCGTTTACCTAGGAGTAATAGCTACCGTAACTAATTTTTATTTTATCCTCCTGGGAGTTTCGATTACGCTTTTGCTCTACCTAGCAAGAAACCTTTCAGTCTTTCTTTCAACCCTAAAGCTTGAGATAACCAAAACAGAAAGGGATGTGATGAAATTCATGATGCCCCGAGGTTTGGCTGCTGCAGTCCTGTCTCAGTTACCCCTAGCTTACGGGATAGAAAATTCTCAACTTTATACAGACCTTACCTTAATAGTGATAGTTTGCAGCATTTTACTGTGTAGCTTCGGTATAATTTCGATCAAAGGAAGGCTTGAGAAGCTGGCTAAGCAGAAGAAATAAAAGTTAACAGTCTCTTAGCTTTTTTTAAAATGATATTTTCAGCAATTCCTTTTCTAGTCTAAAATTTGTAGCCAATCTTCCTTAAAAATTCTTTCCTCTCCTTTATATCTTCTTCTCCCTCTGTACCCTTCGGTTTAAATCCATCTACTACGCCTAAAATCGCTCTTCCTTGCTCGGTTTCTCCTATTATTATTTCTATCGGGTTTGCTGTCGCAACGTATATGCTAACAACTTCTGGTACTTGCTTTAATCGAGGCAAAACGTTTATTGGGTAAGCATTCTTGAGGAAAATTATGAAAGTATGGCCGCATGCAATTTCCAAAGCTTTCTCGCTTGCAAGCTTTTCCAGTCCTTCATCGTTTCCCGAGTGTCTTACCAAGCATTTGCCAGAGGCTTCGCAGAAAGCTATTCCGAACTTGATGTTTGGAACACAATTTACCAAGCACTCATGAATATCTTCCACGCTCTTGATAAAATGACTCCTTCCAACTATTACATTACAACCTTCTGGAACTTCGATTTTTACGGTCTTAAGTTCCATATTTTTAAAATAGTTTTTATTTTAAATTTTTGCTTTTGGCTCATGAAGGAGTTGAAATTTCTAATCAATTCCATATTTGATTTGAAGCCTAGCGGTAGGCTGAAGTTTTAATTTTTTAATTTCATCCTTAGAAAACCATTTTACTTCCTCAACGTCGCTTCCAGCCTTCAATTTTCCGCAAGTGGCTTTGCACTTAAAACAAATTACTATATGATGATGGTCGTCATGGAATTCCTGAGTAATTAAATAAGGTTTCAAGACCTTTACCCTTAGATTAGTTTCTTCTTTAACTTCTCTTTTAACCGCATCTTCTAATTTTTCGCCCAATTTAACTCTTCCGTTAGGCAATCCCCAACATCCAGCAAAACTTTTTCCTTCTTTCCTTTTAACCAAGAGAATTTTATTCCCTTTTTTGATTAAACAAGAAACGACTACGCTTAGCTCCCTAGCTTTCTTTAGATTTTTAAGCTTAACTGTTGTCAGCTTCATTCTATCTCTTTGACCAATTCTGCTATTTGCCTTAAAATATTCTTAAGCTTCTGATTCTCTTCCCTAAGCTTGCTTGCTTCACCAAGCTCAAACTTTATCTCCCCACCTTTCGCAAAATATTCATAGGTTTCTCTAACTAGCTTTCCAGCTTCAGTTTTCTCGTGCAGGTGATTCCTTATGGTTTGCTCAGTTCTTCCCAATTCTTCGGCTATTTGGGTCACCGGCATTCCTGCTTTCTCTCTTGCTAAAGCTCCTGCAGCCACCGCCAAAGAATCTATCCAAGTTAGCTTATCCGCCGATTCCCTAATTTTTTGAAGGATATCTTCCTTGAGTAAGGTTCCTACTAGCAAGGAGCTTTCAAGCTTGCTTATTTCTTCCCTCGTAGCAGGTTTTAAAGGTATTTCCATCTCTACACCTCCACCCATTTTCTGGAGATCTTAACAACTTTTTCAGGATAAACTATTATTCCTCTATCAGTAATTTCAAAAGGATGCCTTTTCATGCTATGCGAAGTCCCTCTCATCTTCCATACGATCAAGCTTCTTTTAAGCTCTCCTTCAACCTCGTCCAAATCTAACCTAATTATCCCATCGGTTGCATGCTCAACTCCTGGCCCACCAAACCCCCTTTCAGTAACGCTGACTTGAGAGACGAGCAAGGAAGTGCATCCCAAGCCAGATAAAACCTTTTTGATTTGAATTAGGGTAGACCTTGCCAGGGAAGGCTTGGTTAAATAAAGCGTCGATACAGAATCTATGACAACCCTTTCTGCGTTTATTTCCTTTACAGCTTTTCTCAAAATCTCTAAAAGCGAAAAAACATCATCCGGATCTTTAACCACATATTTCTCTCTTTTTGCAGCTTCTCCTATGCCTGCTGTAAAAGCATCGACTATTGCAAACTTCCCCTCTTCCTCAAACTTTCTAACATCCCATCCAAACTGACTCATGTTAACTCTTACCTGAACGGGATGCTCTTCCAAAGTTACTATTATCCCTGGCTCTTCAGATTTTAATCCATGGTAAATAAACTGCTGCCCTAGAATAGACTTTCCAGTTCCAGGCCCGCCTGAGAGTAAGACTATATTTCTCTTTGGTATTCCTCCGTTCAAAATTTCATCCAATCCCTTAATGCCTGTCTCTACTCTTTCCATAAGATTTAATTTAGCTAAGCTATTTAAAAATTTTTCTCGTTAATAGCTAAATCTTTTTTTATCGATTTTAAAATTGTGAAAGAAATTCCACCAAAGTATAAAAGACTGATTGGGAACAAAGTATGGCCTAAGGATGAGCTTTCTAGATTAATTCACGATTACCTATCCTCTAACGTTGCTACCTCTCTAGAAATTTGTAAAGAAATCTTTGGAGATTGTAGAAGAAAGAGCAGAAAACTCGAAAAGATAACCAAAAGGCTGAAAAGGCTAAAAAAAGACGGGATCGTTTATGCTGTTGGGGATGATAAAAAATATGTTTCTCTTTTTCATTTGGCTAAAGTTCTATTCGGCCTTGGGCCGAGCACTAAAGAAGAGGTTGCTAAAGCCATCGATCTAAGCTTGGACGAGACTAAATCAGCTCTAGAGCAAGCATACAAAAGAAATTTTTTGGGGAAGTTTGGAAGGACTAGCGATAAAAATCCGATATTCTATTTGTTGATCGAAGGAGAAGAAGAGAAAGCCAAGCTTAGGGGAATTAGGTATGCTAGAGAAATCTACGAAGCTTTAGGCGAAGGATACAAAACATCCAAGGAAATTGGAAAGATTTTAGGATTGAGCAGGAAAGAAGCTTCAAGAATACTCCGAGAAATGAAGGAAAAAGTTTCTTGGCTTGAGTGTAAAAAGATAGTTGGGCGACCTTCATTAATATGGTTTAGAAAAGATAGGAGAGAAGAACTTCAACAAATTTTAGAAAGTGAGAAGAATACTCTACTTCAAAAAATCAGAGCCTACATTTCGAAGGAACCGAGGAGAAGTAAGGAGATAATGGAAAATTTTGGGTTGAGTTCATACGAAACTCTTAAACTTTTGAGAGAAATGGAGAGGTTGAATTTGGTTAGTAAAATAGAAGGGCCTGGAGCTAGCGTAACCGTTTGGTACGCTAATAAAGCTCAAGAAATTGAGGCAAAGTTTAAGTCAAGGTCTTTGAAATATGGAGCCAAGCTTTTTGAAATACTCTCGAGAGAATTCATCCTTCCAGCTAGAAAGATCAAGGAAGAATTGAATGCAAGCTTGAAGACTACCTACAATCTATTGAATAGATTTAAAAAGCACGGTTTGGTTATGAACATTCCAAACCATGGATGGTTTATAGAAAGGGAAGAGATTCAAAAGATCCTTAAAGTTGTGAAAGAAGGTCTGGAAGGATTTGAAATTAAGTATGAAGGAGTTTATGTCGCAATACCTAAAAAACCCTTTTTCTTCTTCGCTCTCCAAAATATAGCTGAGGAAGAAGGGATTGCAATCGAATATGGAAATTCATTCATCCTTCCCAAAAACATCAATTGGCCTTCTTACCGTAAGTTTTCAGAAATAGTTTATAGTATTCTGAATGAACAGCTCTGAAGACTATCAAGCGTTCGAACAGAGAAGAGAATTAAAAGTCAGCTTAAAACATTTTTAATCCAGCTCAAGCTTAACTTTAAAACTTTCTCCTTGGCTTTTCCGTAAAACCTATGATTCAAGTCTTTAATTACTTCTAAACGAACCTTAGTTTTTGCATGAGTTTTAAAGAATAAACCTTCGGCAGGATAGACCACATCATCAGCCTCTCCATAAATTAGTAAAACAGGGATTTTAAGTTTTTTTATGGCTTTTCTGGAATCGTATTTTTGACTATCCTCAAAATATTTTTTAGTGATTTTTAAGTCCTTATGCACGTCAAAGCCTTTTCTTAAGAACTCTCTCTCATAGGCTTTGCTCCAGAATTCATTTAGGTTGGAAACCCTTCCCATCCATCCTACCAAACCTTTAACTTTTTTTATCCTTAGTAGTGTAGAAAATGGAAACATAAAATCCTTGACTATGTCCTATTAATATCACTTCATCTTTCAACCCAAACTCTTGTATTGAATAGTTAATTATGAGTCCCAAATCTTTTATCATGCTAGTTATAGTTTGGTCTTCGAACTTGCCAGTAGAATTTCCTGAACCCCTAAAATCAAACCTTAAAACATTAAAGC
>CAYYER010000037.1:0-4307 GCA_964471045.1 uncultured archaeon
CTTGCATTCCTACTACTTCTACGTTTAGCTCATTAATCAAGACGTTTAACGAAGCGTCCTGCCTCGCCGAGGGGATAAGCTTTGAATTCGTAAATCCCCTTACCGTCGATCCTAGGAAGTTTGAGCGTAGGTGCGTCCAGGATAGCTTTAGTGAGGTTAAGGAAATTTATTTTTATCCATAATTTAAAGATAAAACACAGTTTTTTTAAGAGTTACTAAATTTTATTTATGGAAAAGCTTAAAAGGGTTTTAAGGCTTAGGGATGTTCTAATCTTCGGCATAGGAATAATAATCGGGGCTGGAATCTATAGCATAATAGGAAAAGTAGCCGGAATAGCAGGCCATGGAACTTGGCTCTCAGTAATTCTAGCGGGAATTTTATCCATGCTAACTGGATTGAGCTTTGCTGAGATGGCAAGCATTTACCCAGATACCTCGAGCTATTACAAGCTAATAAGGGATGCTTTCAAAATTTTTGGCGGGAAAATTTGGGGCTTTCTGGTCCAATGGTCCTTGCTCGTAACCTCAATTTTCGTAATAGCGACTGTAGCAATAGCCTTCGGCGGTTATCTATCCAAGTTTATACCTTTAAACGAATCCATACTTTCTCTTTTTTTAATAGTAGTTTCTGCTCTTCTAGCATTCTTTGGAATCAAGGAATCTGTTAACACAACCCTTTTCCTAACTTTCCTAGCAGTCTTTGGCTTAGTCTTCGTAATAGTTTTAGGCTTGTTTTTAGCAAAGCCGAGCAAAGAAATTCTTTTAAACTTTGAGTTTGGAAGCAACATATTCTATGCAACAAGCCTGATATTCTTTGCCTATGCAGGCTTCCATCTAATTCCTGCCGAATCTGAAGAAACCCAAACGCCAAAAAGATTAATCCCAAAAGCAATAGTTCTTTCAATCCTAATCTCGATGATAATCTATACTCTAGTTTCGATCGCCGTCATAAATCTTTTAGACATTAACCTGCTAGCCATTTCAAAGGCCCCTCTCTATGAAGCGGTTTCAGAAAGGTTTGGGAAGCAAGCTGGCTCTCTGGTTTGGTTCTCAGCGATTTTCGCAACCTCGAGTACAGTCTTAGGCTTAACCATCTCTGGCTCAAGATTGCTCTACAGCTTTGGGAAAGAAAGACTATTCCCAAAAGTCTTTTCCCGCTTGTCCAAATTCAAAACCCCCTCTCTAGCAATAGGTTTTATCTCTCTAGCGGCTTTCGTTGCAGTATTTTTAATAAAGGATTTGAAAGTTACTGCAGACATAACAAATTTTTTAACGCTTTTTTGCTATTATCTGGTTAACGTTTCCATAATTCTATTGAGAGTTTTCAAGCCAAAGATTCCGAGAGGCTTTAAAGTTCCTTTCTCGATTAAAAACATTCCTTTGCCTTCTCTGATTGCTTCATTTTTCTGCTTTGCCTTGCTAACCCAATTTCCAGCTTATGTGATTTTCGATTGCTTCTTGATATTCTTTCTAGGAATGGTTTTTTACTTTATCGTCAGGGAGAAATACATAGTTTAAAAAGTTTAAGTCTACCTGGTTATTTCAACTTCCTTAAAAACTTCTAAAAGCTTTTTATACCTTGGTTTTTCAAAATGCTCCCTTATAGGCTTTAGAATTTCATCAAGCTCTCTGGCAACATTTTCCTTCAAATCCAAAGGATGGATTTGCTTAGCTTTGTACAAATCTTCCAATTCTTCGTAGCTATGAACTTCTAAACTACCGCCATACTTTTCTTCTCTTTCTATCTCAAAGCTTTCCTTCAGCCTAAAAATTATGTACTTAGCGATTTCTAAAACAGGATTCCCTTCTACTATACCCTCAGGACACCATGCCTTTTTCAACTTTTCTTTTATTTGCTCATAGGTATCATGAATGAAAATGCAAGTCCAGGGCTTTGACTTGCTCATCTTGGCTGCTACAACCCTTTCTAGCTTGCTTTCAACTTCTGGGGGCTTTTCCAAGCCAGCTAATAAATGATGATGAACTGCTATTGGCTTCTCCCAACCGAGCTTTGGAAAAATTTCCCTGCATAGAACATGAATCTTTCTTTGGTCGCTCCCTCCATGGGCTATTTGGGCTAAATATTTAACGTCAACTGCTTGCATCGGCGAATAAATCATTTGGGAAGCATAGAGCTTTTCTTTCTCGCTCCTTCCCATTATGGTTAAGGTTCTCATCAGCCTTGGCAAAGTAACCAAAGAAGCAAACCTTACCAAATCCTTCCAGTATTCGTTATTGTTAAGATAAAGCTCGCTCCCTAAAATCACCTTAACTTTTGGGCAAAAGAATTTGAAAGCTTCCTCATAATACTTGCTAGCTTTGATTATTCTTTCCCAATCGCTTCCTAATTTTTTGTTCAAAAAAGTGTGCCAGTCGGCTAGAAAAACCTTAACTCTTATTCCTGCCTTTGCAAAATCGTTTATTTTAATCCCGCTAACTATTAAAGTACCTAAATGCAACAAGCCGGAAATTTCAAAACCTTGGTAATGCTCAGGATGCTCGTTAGTTTCGAAGAGCTCTCTTAAATCCTCTTCGGTTAAATCTTCTTCAGTAGGTATTTTTTTAACCAACTCTATTTTTGTTTCTACATCCATCCTCTCACTTATTATTTAGATTTTAATCTCTTTATTCTTTCATAAGCAATGGCATGAAAAATCGTTTTTACTAACTTTTAACGGCTAAATTTCTCCAACCTACCAAGATATCATTTTTCTGGTCCTCAAAAATTCCGTTTAATAATTTTAGGATAAGCTTTTGGAAAACTAAAATTTTTAAGATCAGTAGAAAAGATTTTAAGTGCTTTTCCAACCTTAAAAATAGATAGGAGCATGCTTCAGGAAGATTTGGAAGAAAGGTGTCCTGAATGCGGAAGCCGGCAATTAATAGAAGATAAGAATAGCGGGGAAAAAGTTTGCACTTCTTGCGGAAGAGTAATTTCTCGAATCATCGACGAGGGTCCTGAGCGGAGAATTTTCGATTGGGAAGAAGTCAGAGAAAAAATGAGGGTAGGTCCTCCAGAAACTGTAAGGCTGCACGATAAGGGTTTGGGGAGCGTGATAGGAGCAGAGGACAGAGATTCTAAGATGAATTTGCTAGATTCAGAGAAAAAGTATGAGATTTTTAGGCTAAGAAAGTGGCAAAAAAGAATAAGAATGATGGATCCTAAAGATAGGAGCCTTTCCAGTGGCTTGAGATTAATCAGCACCATTTGCAACACTCTAAGCTTCCATAATGGGCAGAAAATTCCTAGTCAAGTAGAAAATACAGCTTGCACGATCTACAGGAAGGCTTTGGAAAGAAAGCTAATAAAAGGAAAAACCATAAGTGGGGTTGCTACAGCTTCTGTATATTATGCTGTAAGGAAGCATGGATTGCCGGTTAGGCTAAGGGAAGTGGCTGAGAGTGCAGGAATATCTCAAAGGGATGTCGGAAAAATTTATAGGTATCTGGTGAAAAGGTTGGGAGATTATGTGGAGCCGCCAAGCATTTCTACTTGCCTCAATAAGCTATGCAGTTACTTTAGAATTTATGGAGATGCCGAAAGAGTTGCACACGAGACTTGTAGAATAGCTAGGGAGAAATGCATGGCAGGGGGTAAAGATCCCTATGGCATAGCAGCAGCTTCCGCTTACATTTCCTTAGCTCTCTACAATCAGAAAAAAACTCAGAAGGAGATAGCAAGAGTAGCTGGGACGACAGACGCTACTCTAAGGAATAGGTATAAGGAGCTAAAAAAAGGGTTGCTTTTCATACTAAAGATTTAAAATCTAATTGCTAATTTAAAAATAGATGATTTATTCTAAGCTAAAAGTAGACTGGAAAATCACTGAAAAGTATGATTACAAAGGAATTGAAACAGAAGCGCATAAGTTTCTAACAAGGTATAAATAATTTATGGATGCGATAGAAGTTTTTAAAGTTTCTAAGCAGTTTATAAAAGAAGGATTTTTTAAGAAAAGGTATTTCCATGCATTAAAAGATGTTAGCTTTTCTGTCAAAAAAGGAGAGATGTTTGGATTGTTGGGACCTAACGGTTCGGGAAAGACTACTCTAATTAAAATTTTACTCGGGCTACTAGAGGCTGATGAAGGAAGGATTAAAGTTTTGGGAGCAAGCATACCAAAAGAATTGGATAGGATTAAGCATAAAATCAATGCAGTTTTTGCAAGAGGTGGAGTCTATTGGAACTTAACTCTAGAGGAGAATCTCAGGATTTTTGGAAAAATTTATAGAGTTAAAAATTTAGAAGAGCGGATTAAGGAGTTGCTCGATGTTTTTGAGTTAAAGAAAAGAGCTAAGGTCTATGC
>CAYYER010000037.1:4317-6331 GCA_964471045.1 uncultured archaeon
ATGCAGACAAATGCTCAACAGGGGAATTGATGAGATTAAAGCTTGCGAGAGCTTTGTTGAACGAGCCTGAAGTACTATTCTTAGACGAGCCAACCATAGGCTTAGATCCTGCTATAGCTTTAAAGGTAAGAGAATTCCTTCAGAAGCTCAATCGAATCGAAAAAACAACTATTCTTTTAACTACGCATTACATGCATGAAGCTGATATGCTGTGCAAAAGAGTTGGTATAATTTTTGAAGGAAGGATAATAGCAATAGATACTCCAAAAAAGCTAAAAAGAAGGTTGAGAAAAGAGAATGTGGTCGAGATGGACGTAAGAGGTATAAAGAGCGAGATTATAGAAAGAATAAAGTTTACTGAAGGTGTAAGAGGAGTTGCTTTTGAGGAAGAGCAAGAAGAATTGAGAGTTATACTAGACGAGTTAGATACCTTGGACGAAGTTTTAAGGATATTGAGGAAGAATGGAGTAAAATTTTATTCTGTGCATGTAGAAGAACCTACGCTCGAGGACGTTTTCCTTTACTTAACAGGAAGGAGATTGGAATGAATTTTTTCCACGATACTTACATAATTTTTAGAAAAAACTTGAAACAATACTTGAGATGGAAGTTACACTTGGTTTTCGACATAGTCTTCCCTCTTTTAGACTTAATCCTTTTCATCCTAGTTTGGAGAGCTATTCTAAGCGGTGGCTTTAAGGAAATAGGCTATCTAAACCCAAAAAATTATGTTGCATACTTGCTTTCTGGTTTGTTGCTCTGGCGTTTTGTGGATACAGCTTTAAGTGGAGAGGTTACTCATTCTTTCATAAGAGAGAAATATTGGAGAACCTCGCCTTATTTGCTAATCTCTCCGATAAACAGATTGGCAATACCCTATGGGATGTGTTTGCTTTCTTTGATAAGAGCCGTTTATTCTGGCTTTATTCTTTTGTTCGTAGGAATTCTCTTCTTCAATTTTTCTTCCCAAGGAAATCTCTTGCTAGCTTTGCTTGTAATCTTCCTAACCTTCCTAGGATTTTCTGGAATAGGCCTGATAATAGCTGGTTTGGCATCCTGGAGGGAAGATTTTGCGGATTTAACTTATGTAATAAATTATGTTTTAATGATAGCTTCAGGAGTTTTCTTTCCTTTAGAGATTTTGCCAGAAAGTTTTAGGAATGGCTTGCTTCTTCTTCCATCTTCTCAAGCAGTAAATGCGATAAGAGCAATAGTAATAAGAAATGCTGGAATAGCTGAAATCTTGCCTACTTTAGCTTATCTTGCTCTCTTTTCAATAATTTCTCTGGGAATAGCTGCTTTAATCTTTAAGCTTGTTCAAAGGAAGGCTATGCTTATCGGAATTTAGGAGAAGGTGGAGCGGAAGGAGGTTTAGGAGCTTTATTTATTATTTCCTTAGCTCTTTTCCTTATTTCTTCTGGCCATGTTCTTGCGTATTCTAAAATGGATTTATGCTTTTCTTCCTCCTTTCTCTTCGACTTTTTCTTCCTGAGCTCATATTCTTCGAGGATTGATATACCGGGTTTAATAAACTTGTATACTTCAAGAAATTTTGAGATATCAGTTTCTTTAAAATACTTGTATTTATCTTCCTTCTCCAGGAAATCTTCCAAAATTTTAGAGCTCGGGCTCATTTTCCCAAATAGAATTTAGCCGAAATCTTTAAAAATTTTTACTTTCTTGCCCAAAAAAGGATTGGTTGACTTTTAAAATTATCAATTCCTATTCACATGTTACACGTGTAACAGAAAAATTTTAGATTGTTAATGTTATACGTATAACATGAAAAAAATTTAAATCAAATTCTTCAAATTTATTTAATTCGTGATTCCATGAGATTTGGGAAAAACGTTTGGTATGGAGAGAGGCCTTTGGAAAAAGTTTTTAAATCGATGCAAAAGCTTGGCTTCGATTACATAGAGCTTTCTATAGATTATCCTTGGCCAGAAAGGATTGGCGAGAAAGATTTTAAGCTCATTAAAAATTTAAAGAAAGATTTTGGCTTGGAAGTAGC
>CAYYER010000038.1:0-6314 GCA_964471045.1 uncultured archaeon
GGAGGGTTTATCTACGAAGCAATTCTAGAAAAATTCTCTAAAAAGAATGCGAAGAATTTGGCAAACTTACTTACTCTCTTCACGATTTCCATAATTTTGATAACTATAATCATTCCCTTAGCTTAGAACTTCAGTCTTCCTAATTTCAAAATGTCTCACAGGATAGATCTTGCTAACTTCTTTTATCGCCTTATTCTTAATCTCGTCGGAAATTATCTTATTTACTAGTTCTTCGAGCGTAGATTTTTCGACCTCAGCTTTCACCAATTCCTCAACCCTCTTCCTTATGGTTTTTTCCATCGTGCTCTTCACTCTTCTTGAAACGACGACCAAGCTTTTAACCCTTATCTTTACGCCATCTTTAGTGGTTAAATCTTGGATCACATCTATCCTTCTAACTCTTCTTACAACCATCCTTGAGATGTAATCGCGCAAGCATTCAGAACCATCGAATTCTGCTATCGCATTCTCCCCTTCAACCCTTTTTATCTTGAATATAAACTTCATGTAATACTTGCTGAAATCGTTCGTTAGCTCCATCAAAGAAACCGCTATCCTCCTTCCTATCAATTGCTCTGGTTCAGAAGCCAAAGTTTTTGTAATCTCTTTGTTGAAAGGTTTGGAAACTATTATCTTATACCAATTCTTTTTCTTTCCTTTTTTTATCGGCATGCCATCACTTCTGAACTATTAACTTTGCTTCTTCAGGCGAGTACTTCCAATCTTTCGGTAAGATCCTTTTTCTCACGTAATACTTTCCGAGCTTTCTTATCTTGGACTCCAAAAGCTCTAGGCCTCTTTTCGAATGCTTGTCCTTCTTATGCTTTTCCAAATGCTCCCTTAACCTTACGGCTTTTTTCAACAAGCTTAAAAGGTCTTCAGGAATTTCTGGATAAACCTTATGCTCCTTCATTATTCTTGAAATAGACTTCCCAGTTATAGTTTTCACATCAGGAATGCCATATTGGTCTCGCAAAATAATTCCTATCCGAGCAGAAGTATACCCTTCTTTTGCAAGCTTAACAACCAATTCTTCAACCTCAGCCTTCTTATACTTAACCCATTTAGGAACTCTTTTGACTGGCGGCTTCTTGCTTCCATGCTTCCCTGTTCTTTGCTTTCCCATCTATTCACCCTTGAATTCTCTTATCAGCCAAATTAAGATTAAAGTTAGGGTCGAAAGGAATGCTATTAAACTTCCGAGCATAGCTAGAATTACGGGCCAACCTCTTGGGGTTATTATGGTAGAACCTATTCCAAAAGAAAGGGTTATACCACCTAGAAAAATAAACAGGATTGAGTAATTTTCCAGAGTTTCTAGTTTATCCTTTCCTCTGAGCTTTTCCTTAAAGTTGAGCATATTAATTAAAAACGAAGTTAAGGAATATAAATTTAAGGTTATTTCCTTTTCATGTATCTTGCTCTTCTTTCTATTTCCTCGACCTTTTTAATAACCCTATCAGCCTGCTTAAACTCTTTCTTATAACCTTCTAGAATTTTTCTCCAGCATACATCCAAGATTTTGAAATGAGTTGATCTCAAAGCCTCATAGAGTAGGTTCAAGTCGACGCCGTAATCTTCTATCCTGGAAGAAAAGCTGCCTAAGCTAAAATCTATGAAATAGATTTTCCCGTCTTTTAAAATAAGGTTGGAAGTTGTTAAGTCGCCGTGAACTATTTTGTTAGAGTGAAGCCTTCCTATCAGCCTACCTATTTCAAAACAAACCTTTTCTATCTCTTTCTTAGAAGCAGAATTCAAAAATTCCTTGATTCTTTTTCCTTCTATGAATTCCATTATAATCCTGTGGTTTTTTTCGTCTACGTGCAAGATCTGGGGTGTTAAAACTCCGCATTTCCTCGCTTCTGTTAAAAGCTTGACCTCTCTCCTAGTCCTTTGCTTCCTCAATTTTTCGTCCAACTCTTTAATCCTATAGCCTTTTCTAATCCTCTCCTTCACCAAAACTTTTTTTCCTTCGTATTCGCCAAGATAGATTATGCTTTCTGCTCCTCTGCAAATTATTTGCATAAAAAGAAATTAGAAAGGGAATTAAAAATTTTAAGGGTCTTTTATCCCCTCTTCAGTTATCTTGAAAATTGCCTCAGCTTCTGGTAAATTGGGGGCGTCGACCATCCTAGCAATCCTTGTACCAGCCTTTCCTCTCCTCAAATAAACTCTGTAGGTTGAGTTGTGAACCAAATAGCCGTTTGCTATGAAATTTTTACATGCAGTTTCTATATCCACTAGCCTCATAGGCTTTTTAATCCTTTTTTTGGAAAATACCTTTTCGAAGTAAAAGTCAAGCAAGCTTCCAAATATCTTCCTTATTTCTTCGTATTCTTCGCACAATTCCTTCAATTCTTTATAGCTTATGTAAGCTTCTGGATGAGTAAATCTTACTTTACCTCCAACGAGCTTAACCACTTCCTTTATAAGCTCCCTCTTGATTGGTATTTTTCTTTCCCTTCTTCTTGTAGACTTGAGTTTTGCTTGTTTATCGCTTGCCGTAAAACCTATCTTAACAGAATCGTGTTTATTTACTCTCAACCTATAGTATTTGTCCCCTAATTTGTTAATGGTTGAGTGAATCCCCAAGCGCAAAAGAAGAAGTTTGACAAAAATTAAAAATTTCTTGTTTGCTTGGGAAATAGAAACAACATTACCCACAGAACCTTCTGCATCGAATAAGCCTCTTAAGAATGCCTTTATGATTTTTTCATCACACTCGAATATCCTTTCCATATTTTCTAAAAGATATTTAAGAACTTTAGCAACATAGGAGTTTGCTTTTCTTAGCTGGTAGCAATTCTTCGAATTAAGTTTTTCTACTTTCATCCTTAGACCAAAAATTTCTTTGAAAAGTTTTGAGTAGGCCTTTGCAACTTCTAATCTCTCCTCCTTGATTCTTATGGTATTGTTGTAAAAATCTCTTGAGCCATCCCCGTAAAAATAGCCGAAGAATTGAGCAAGATTTTCCGTAAGCTTTCTAACTTTCTTAAGCCTTTGATGCTTTAAAGTTTGCACTTGCTTAACTTTCAAGCACCTGACCAATTTCCTCATCCTTCTAATTACTTCCTTCGTAGTGGGGTAGCCTTGATTCAATATCCTTCTTAGATGCCTAGCTCCTATTCCCAAAAGCTCTTTACATTTTTTAGAATTCTTGAGGGAGAAATGTTTCCTTAGTTCTTCCTTAACTTCTTCAGGGTTCTCGATCGTAAACACTTCTTCATACTCAAAATCTGGTATTCTAAGCTCTTTCGGCTCAATCTCAATCTTTCTAGGAACTAGCAGATAATCTCCTTCTTTTATCTCTTCAGCAAATACTTCTCTTACCCCATTTTCATTCAACACAAAAACTCTATGCTTAGTAGAAGCAACAAGAGTATTGTTTATCTCCACCGCTTCTTTTTCTGTGTAAGCCTTTTCTAAGATTCCATAAAAGTCGAAGTTTCCAAGGTAACCATAAGCTTCCATCGGATTATGAACGGATCTTACTTCCCTTAAGCCTTCGTTCGTGATGACAAGGGTATCGTCCGCAACGCATAAATGAGCGAGCACATGCCCCCCGACAGCTCTCGTAGGGTCGCCGAACAAAACTGAAGGGTCTGCCATTACCTGATTGGTCACGTAAACAGCTATGTTGAAAGCATCCGCTAACCTTTGCAACTGATGTAAATGCTTGTTTAGCTTTTGCTGTCTTAAAGCTAGCTCTCCCCTTCCAACAAAATCTGCTCTGAAGTGGGAAGTAAGGGAATCTATTACGAGCAAACCTATATTCTTTTCAGGAACTACATCAAAGGCCTTTTCCACCAAAAACATTTGATGCTCACTATTGTAAGCTCTGCTCACAAAAATGTTCTTCAAAACTTGTTGAGGATCAAGCTTGAACCTTTTTGCTATGGAAATTATTCTGTTAGGGCTGAAAGTATTTTCTGTATCTATAAACAAGCATCCTTTCTCCAAGCCGCCTTTTTCCTTGGGCAATTGAACGGTAACTGCAAGCTGAAAGGCTAACTGGCTTTTTCCCGAACCGTAAGCCCCATAGGTTTCTGTTATGGCTTGAGTTTCTACCCCCCCTCCCAGCAGGTTATCCAAATTTCTGCTTCCAGTAGTGATCCTTGCTGCCTTTTGCTTTTTCTCCAGAATTTTGTCAGCTGGTTCAAAAGTAATCTCGAGCATCTCCCTTACAGCTTTTATTATCTTCGCCGCCTGGCCTTCCCCGATTTCAGCTATTCTTGCAAGCTCGCCAGGAGAAGCAACGGCTATTGCCATCGGCTCAGCAAAACCTACTTCCCTAAGCTTCTTAGCGATTTTTTCCCCAACCCCAGGAATATCTTCAAGCTTTATTTCTTTTTCCTTCATTCGAGCACCGATCTAATTTGAGCGGCTAATTTTTTACTCTCTTCCCTTATATTTAAATCTTTTATTTTGTTCGCCACAAACTCGAGCCTGTCAAAAATTTTATTCTTTTTAACCCTTCCTACCAAGACTAACTCTAGGCCTAAAACTCTTTCTTTCACAAGCTTGAACCTTTCTTCAAGCTCTAAAGCCTTAAGCTCTTTAGCGCTAATACCCAAAAGCTTTTCGGCATTCTCCCTGAAGAAAACAACTCTTAGGTTGGCACTTCCATCGTCTATTATCCCGCTAATTACCATGGCATGCTCAGGCTCTATTTCCCCGTGCTCTTCGCATACAAATTTATTCTCTACGAGCTGAACACTACTCTTGCAAACAGGACAGATAGAAAAGATGAATTTTCCCCTAAAAACTTGGACTAGGGTACCTTTTATTTCATAGATACCTTCTTCCAAATCCTTTATTTCTGTCCTTTCAGGAATTACGTTGAGAAACCTTTTACTCATTTCTTCTACGGAAGGCAACTCATACTCTTTCTCTAGCTTCTCTATACTTCCGTATTTTCCC
Source organism: uncultured archaeon (assembly GCA_964471045.1). Lineage (GTDB taxonomy): Archaea > Aenigmatarchaeota > Aenigmatarchaeia > CG10238-14 > SCSR01 > CALIKW01. The sequence continues at coordinate 4,921 of CAYYER010000038.1, forward strand.
AAGGAAATCTCTATATCCCCAAAGATGTTTTCCCTTGCTAAACCATTCCTTATTCTTACCACATCTCCAAGCTTTAGCTGTCCATCTTCTACAAGCTTAACCCTATCGTTCCATAAGGGTAACTTTATGTAGCCGGTAGGGTCTCCGATGAAAAGGTTTATCACTCTTCCCCTACTCCCATCTTTTCTTTCGAATTCAAAAATGTCTGAAACTTTGAATATCCTGCCTATTAGGCTTATCCTTCTCATTCCTGCAACCAAATCTTTAATCTCTACTAAATCGCTTTGCTCTAGCTCTACTCCAAAATCCCTAGCAACCAAGTAAGCAGCTCCTTCCTTAGAAACTAAGCCAGAAAGTTCTTTTTGCTTGGCTTCTATTTTTTGAAGTAATTCTTCCCTGCTCAAATTAACCTTTTTCTCCAAGATTTCAAGTATTCTCTCTAAGGGAAGCATACCAAAAATATATTCAATTAAGAGGAATTAAGCTTTTCTATAAGTTTAGCTTTCTCCTCGCTAGCCTGACGTCAGAATCGAATATAGTTTTCCTTCCTGCATGCTTTGCGAGCAAAGCTGCTTCCTTAGCTATTTCCAGCATTTTCTCTTCCATTATATTTGCAAACTCTTCCATCGCTCCTCTGGAAACCCTCTTGGCCCCAGCTTTTTTCAAAATTCTTTCGAAAGGCGAGAGAGAGAAAAATTCAGCCATATTTTAATTATTCGAAATGAACCTTAAAAATCTTAACTTCGGGGTTGGAATAAACCAATTCAAAATGCTTTAAGCCTTTGCCATCAAAGAAGAACATTTTTGTGAAAATGGAATCCCTAATTTTCGGGTCCATGAAGATAACCATGCCAAAACCAGGATCAACCCAAACCATTCCATCGATAGCATTGGTAACGTTTTCAAATTTGTATCTAATCTCTTGGCCTTGTTGATAATAAACTATTTCTTTTACTATTGCATTCCTTATTCCCTGCTGAGGAACGTTGATTACAGCTGCAAGTCTTCCGTCTTTCATGGTTAAGGTTAGCATATTCCCATAAACCAAATTTCCGTAAGCATCCTGGCCTGAAAAGGGTAGCTGGATGAAATTCCTTCCATCGCACTTCCATTCTTGCCCATTGGTTTTTTCCCAAAGCTCGTAATCAAAGCTTCCGAAGCAGCTTAGCCAGTAATATTTTCCTATCAAATCGGCTGAAGCTATTATGTAAATATCGCTGACTGGTCTGCAGGCTTCCTGGGGCATTTGAGGAAATCTTTTTTTAGCCTCTTCACATTGTTCTGGAGTCAATTGCTTGTATTTTTTCAAAATCTCTAGAGCTTCTGTTTCATTGCTAGTCGAAAAAATCCTACCCATGTCTCTAATTCTTATATCGTGGTTGTAAGGAATACAT
>CAYYER010000039.1:0-6300 GCA_964471045.1 uncultured archaeon
AGGGATAAGGAGAGAGATGGGGTAACGAAAGTTATAGCTGTTAGTTAGTGTCATTGAGAATATGTTTAGAGTAATTTGCAATAAAAGGTTTTGGAGTTAAAAGAAGGCTGATGAAAATTAAAGGAGAGGTATTTCCTCTATCTTCTAAATTTTTGAGATAGCATCTTGAGCAGCTCTGATGATAGGGTAAGTGGTTGGCGCGGAAGTTAGCATGGGGTGGGTTCCTATTTGCATGTGGACTACGTCGAATAAACTCATTCGATTTTGGATTATAAGTCCAATCAGGTTAACTAGTTCGCCAGTACTCTCTCCCCCCATAACTTCCCCTCCTATAACAACTTGAGAATCCTTTAGAGCAATTAGCTTAACTACCTGCTTATGAGCATTAGCCAAGCTTCCCGGATGCTTATCCAAAGTCTCAAAATATCCTGTAACTATTTTAAAACCTTCCCTTAAGGCTAAAGATTCAACGATTCCTGCTGCACCAAACCCACTTTTTCCAACTACTGTAGAAATTATGGGTAGGGTTCCTTCAAATTTTTTCTCTGTAGAAATTTCGTATAGGCTCATACCAGCTATCCTTGCTTCTAGGCATGCGATCGAAGCGAGCATTAGATTCATCGGTTTTCCTGTAAGGAAGTTTCTTTTTTCAGCACAATCTCCTACTGCAAATATTTCTCGGTCAGAAGTTCTCATGTATTCATCAACCCTTATGAAACCAAACTCATTAATTTCCAAGCCAGCCTTCCTAGCCAATTCTGTGTTTGGAAGATAGCCCATAGCCAGGATTACTGTATCCCCCTCTATCTTTTCACCGTTCTCGAGAATTACATATTCTGCTTTCCCGCTCCCACAAATTTCTTTGATTCCGTTGTTTACTATTATTTCGGCACCTAGCCTTTCAAGCTCCTCCTTAGCCATTCTTGCGAATTCCTCGTCAAAGTTTGTAAGAATTTGAGGAGCTTTTTCCACGAGGATTACTTTTTTTCCTTTTTTCAATAAATCGGTACTCGTCTCAACTCCTATGAACCCACCACCGATGATTATTATTCTTTCACATCCTTCTAACTTGCTTAGCATGAAATCCACATCCTTCTTATCTTTCTTTACAGTAAAGACATTTTCCAAGTCAGCACCCTTTAGCCATTTAGGAACTCGAGGAAATGAACCGGTTGCAAGAACTAGTTTTTCATATTCTATTTCATTCCCATCTTTTAATTTACAAACCTTGTTTTCTCTATCAACCTCAACGACCTCCCCTACTTTTATCTCAATATCCTTCTTCAAAAGGATTTGGTCGGAAATCAGATCTTTTTCCGTGGTTCCCAAGCTGCAATAAATGTATGGAACTGCGCACGGAATTATAACCTTTTCTTCCTTTCTTATCAAAAGAAATTTTTTGTCAGGATAGAACAATTTTCCTGTAAGGGCTGAAATGATCCCTGCAGGACCACCACCAACTATGACGACATCAGCTTTCGCTTTCATTAATATTAAATCTAGCTTTTTAAAAATAAAAGCTGCTTTTAAACAAAAGCATCCAAATCTTTTTCCCTACTTTTCAAATTCTCGCTAAACTCCAGCAAGGCTTTTTCTAGTTCAATTCCTTTCTCAGATTTTTTACTTTTCCTTTCCCTTACTTTAACGAGCAAGGGATAATTTACTACTTCCCCCGTAACTATAGCCTCACCAACCTTCAATCCAGGAATGGTTCTTATCATATCTCTAGTTATTCCTTCACAACTTTTTCCTATATGCTCTAAATCATAGGGATTACTAATTCTTAAGATTATGTTCGTATTGCATTGGGATAGAGCAGTTGTCGAGAGCTGAATCGGCCTTTGAGAAACTAAAACTAGAGAGGCGTTAAACTTTCTTCCTTCTCTTGCAACCGTTTCGATTATTTTCTTAGAAATTGCCCTCGATTTCTCAACTTGTTCGGGGGCAAATTGGTGGGCTTCCTCTATTATAAAAATGAAAGGAGGGATACGTTTTGCTCTCCTCTCTTCAAAAAGCTTTTTCAGGAAGTAAGCTACTATTATTTGCTTATCCCTTAACTGAATAAAATCTGACAAATCTAGGATGCTCAATTGCCCAATCTTTGCTAATTCTTCCATGCTAGGAGAATCGAAATTTTTGAATAAGCCGGTCGAATTCAAATCAGAAAGCCATGCGAGCAAGGGAGCTTTGGTTATCGGTTTGATTCCGCTCAGCTCGATTGCAGCAATCAGCTCGTTCATGTCATAAACATCCTTTTCATCCCTCAATTTTTCGATTATTTTAGCAAGCTCTCTCCTTTCAACCGATGTGATAAAGGGCTGGAATTCACAAATTTGGTTTGCAGAAAGCTTATGGGTAGCTATGCTTATGCTATTTTTATCAAAAACTTTTGTTCGGGTCATGTACTTTTCATCTTCAGCAAACCCATGGTACTCGCCGTGAGGGTCAACGACTATTATCGCTGGCTTTCCATGTTCTTCTTTCCTATCTAAAATTTCTTCGATGAGCACAGAAACCAAATGAGATTTTCCAAACCCTGTTTGAGAAAGGATGCAGCAATGCTTTTGAAAGAGTTTAGTTAAGTTTAACTTTGAATCGATTTCGTGAAACTCTACCTTTCCAATGTTCAATCCTTTCTCTTCATCCAATCCCAAAAATTGAGCTAAGGTTTTTTCATCAACTCTAAAAACTTTTTGTCCTGGCGATGGAGGAAAGCTTACTCTCCTGTGCATCCCATCGGAAAAAATCCCTAGAGGAATTGCTTTCGCTACCAAATACTCCCACCTATCTATGGGAAAGATATCAAAAAGATTTCTGCCCGTTCTTTCGTACTCTCTAACAGACTCAGCCCTCATGAAGTATCGATTGGTTTTAATTATTTCTGAAACTCTGGCTATCAAAAGCCCTTCAGGCGTCTCCAGTTGTACAAACTGCCCTTTCCTTACAGGAATTTCTTTTTCATCCTTGATGACGAAAGAAAATTTATCGCTCGTCGGGCCTTCAGGACTTGAAATTACTACCCCTATTTCTTGCATAGAATAAGATTTAACGTTGGGAAATAAAAATTTATTTGATTCCATGATAAGATTTTTGGAAAATTATCCAGCTCTATTCATCAAAAAAGAAAAAATTTTAGCGATTGCTGATTTGCATTTGGGTCTGGAGCATGAGCTATTCAAGTCAGGAATCGTTATCCCGCCTCAAGCAGAAAAATTTGGGAAAACAATAGATGAGCTTCTAGAAAAAACTCGGGCAAAAGTTTTAGTAATTTTAGGCGATGTAAAGCATGAAGTTCCTGGGATAAGCTATAGAGAAGAAAGGGAAATTCCAAAACTTTTTTCTCGCTTAATCGAAAGAGTGAAAATAGTTTGCTGCAAGGGGAATCATGATTCTTTTCTCGAAAGAATCCTTCCAAAAGGAGTCAGAATCTATTCTTCAAGAGGTTTTAAAATCGGTAAATATGGCTTTTTTCATGGTCATGCATGGCCATCTAAAAAGTTAATGGAGTGCGATTACTTGCTCATGGGCCATATCCATCCAGTCATTGAAATAAGAGATTCCTTAGGGTATAGAGCTGTAGAGCAAGTTTGGGTAAGAACGAGACTGAACAAAGGTTTGATTAGGGAAAAATATAAGACGAAAAAAACTGGAAGGCTAGAGCTCATAATTCTCCCTTCATTCAATAAACTAGTAGGTGGAATAGCTTTGAACAAGCTAGAAGAAAGTGAGCTTGCAGGTCCATTAATTTCAAAAAATTTTGTCGAACTGGACAAAGCTAAGATTTATTTGCTGGATGGAACTTTTTTAGGAAATTTGAAGCTTATTAAAGCTAGCTCTTAGATTTAATCTTCCTCAATTCTTCGATAACTCTCATGTCAGCTTCGGTTAACTTATCCCTAAATTCCGCTAGTAGGGTTTGCAAATCCTTTTCGGGAACGTTCACCCAAAGCATATCGCCTTCTTTAATCTGCCTTCCTATGGTTGGTTCTTCCATGCTAATAGCAACCTTATCTCCAGCCTTAGCTTCTGGAATATTCTTACCTTCTTTCTGAATCTCCTTTATACTTCCAACTTCCTTCCCATCTTTTCTTAGAAGCCAAACCTTTGGCTTAATCCTTCCGGCTAGAACTTCAACCCCTACTATCGCTGGTTTAGAGGCTCGGAAAACAAAACCCGGTAATAGCTTGATCTTTGCTGGCCATGTCAGTTTTTCTAGTTTTTCTTGAATTTCCCTCTCTTTTCTTTTAAAGCACCACTCCTTGTAATCTTCTATCAACCGATAGATTATGTTGTTCTGGAAAATTTCTATCTTCAAATCTTTTGCTAAAGTTTTCGCATCTTCCAAAACTTTAACGTTAAAGGCAAGGATAACTTTTCTTAAATTGTCTGAAACGTTGCTCGCCTCTATTACATCATCTTTCTTAACATTACCCACTTCAGCTTTTCTTATGGGAATGTTTTCCTCGCTTAAAAGTTTAATCAAGGCTTCTAAACTGCCCAAAGTATCAGCTTTTACTATCACGCCATTAATCTCTTTGCTAAACTCTACTTCCTCGATTTCTGCTTGGACCAAAGCTTTCGCTCTCTCTACATCTTTCTCGCTCTTTACAAAAATTATTGGTGAGCCTGCAATCACGTTCTCTAAATTAGGGGCAGCAATTTTAATTCCAGCGGCTGCATGAATCTCTTCTATGTGTTCAAACTGTTTTTCAACCCTCAGTTCTTGCAGAGGTCTTGGGATGAGCAAAGCTTTAACCTTGGTTACTACTGGTTCTTTCCCTCCTATTACCAAATAATCCCCTTTCCTTGCACTTCCATCGTACAGAATAACGTCTATGGTTAAGCCAAATCCTCTAACCTCTTTAACCTCTAGAATAGTTCCTCTTCCAATTTCTGAAACTTTTAGTCTGTCTTTTAAAAACTGCTGGGCTAAACCGCATAAGATTGCTAGAAGCTCTGGAATGCCCTCTCCAGTTTTTCCGGAGCAAGGAATTATTGCAACCTGCTTCGTAAAATCTTCAACCCTATCGAATCTCTCAGAATCAAAACCTCTTTCCGCAAGCTGAGAAACTAAACGATAAAGCAATTTTTCTAACTCTTCTCTTGCTAGTTCAGATTGTCGATTAAAGCTGTCCATAAAGCAGGCATTTTCGAGAGGTCTCCAACCAGTAATCCTATCTATCTTAGTCGCAGCAACCACAAATGGAGTTTTATATTCTTTCAAAATTTTCAAACTTTCATCAGTTTGCTCCTTAAATCCTTCGTTTATGTCTATAACTAAAATTGCTAGGTCAGAAACTGCCCCGCCCCTTTTCCTTAAAGTTACAAAAGCAGCATGACCTGGTGTGTCGACAAAAAGTAAGCCAGGAACAGTTAATTTAATTTTTAATTTCTCAATCAACTCAGCACAAATTTTTCTTATGGTTTCTGCTGGTACATAGCTTGCCCCCACGTGCTGCGTTATTTCTCCTGGCTCGCTCCTAGTAACTGCAGTACCTCTTACCGCATCGAGCAAAGTAGTCTTACCATGGTCTATATGGCCTACCGTAACAACTATTGGACTCCTTATTTTTTCCATTTTAATCGCCTGTTACTTATAATAACAAATTTTTATTCTTAAATTACATTTAAATTAGTGAGACCATGCTTACGATACACGATTTAACTCCAATAAGCTTATGCTTAGCTACTCAAGAGCTTTTTGATGCAAAAAAATTTCAATCAAGCTTTTGCGATAATCTAATTTTAAGACTTAAGGAAGAGAAGCTTAGCGAAAATTTGATGCGAATCAAGAGAGACCTAAACTCTTTTTTAACGGAAAAAAAGTTTTTCGACGGATACAAAACCGTGATAATAAGCAATCTGGACAAGATAATTGGGTTAGTTTCTTCCAGATACATGAAAGTAGACCTAAAGCTTGCGAGCGAAGTCATAGCTAGTGCAAAAGATTTGATAGAAAAAGTTATGAAAGCAAGCAATTTTCAAGAAATTTCTCAGCTCGAGCCAACTTTTAAATCAAAGATTACTTTGCCAGTCTATGAGTTGTTTTCAGAAACTTTGAAAAGAACTATTTAGACTTTATTTTTCCAGCAAGAGAAAAGAGTATTCCGAATAACAAAGCAAGCAATGGCTTAAGGATTTCTAAGAGTGTGAATAAGAGAATTGATAGAATAAGAGGGGTTATTTTAACTATTTGGTCAAAAGGAACGATTTGCTCTACATACTCCTCAACTTTTTTATCCGCATCCTCAATTTCCTGATAAACTTTTTTATTCGCTTCAGTTTTATATTCATCTATAG
>CAYYER010000040.1:0-6257 GCA_964471045.1 uncultured archaeon
CTTGAAAAAGAGGTTAAAGAATTAAAAGGTATAAAAGAAGAAATTAAAAAATTCTTGAAGGGCTTGGAGAGTTTTGGGAAAATCATAAAAGAAAATTCTAAGGAAATTGAAAAAATTAAAAAAGATGAAAGGATAAGGGATGAAGAAAGAGAAAAAAGGATAAGGGAGATTTTGAAAGTAATAGAAAGTATTTCAAAAAATGTCGATAAAAGTTTCAAAGAAATCGAAGAAGTTAGAGCAGCTTTCAGAAAGGAGGAAGAAAAGCTTAGAAAAGAAGTGAATGAAACCCCGAAGAAAATTGATATAATCCTGGAAGAATTTTCAAAGAAGATTGGGGAGAAAATTAAGAAACAAAACGAAAAACTTTCAGAAATGGAAAAAAATTATAAGGAAATGCTTTCGGCAAAGGCATCTATCGAGAAAAAAGTTGAGGAAATAGCTAAGAAAACTAAAGATTTTGAACTTTCTGTTGAAAAGAGAATAACTTATTTTGTCAAATATTACGAGGATTTGAAGAAACTGGCGGAAGAAATGGAAAAGATTTCAGAAAAAAATAGCTCCATAATTTCTGGCTTTGAAGAAAGATTAAATTCTTTTGAAAAGGAATTTAAAGAAGTTTTGGAAAAGAAAGGCCTTGAAGCGGAAAAGTATGCAGGAGAGCTCAAAGTAATTCAAGACCAAATTCAAGCAATCTCAAGAAAATTAAATGAAGTTGAGGATAGGATTTTCTCGATAGAAAATGAATGGAGAGAAGAGGCAGAAAACCTGAAAACTTCGCTTGAAAAAGAACTTTCCGACTCAAGAAAGCTTTATGTGGATGCTAGATTTAATGAAATAGTTGAAAGAATAATTGACTTAGAAAGTAAAGTTATTGCGATAGAAAAGTTGATAGAAGAAATTAGAAATTCTCAACCATTAGTAATAGAATAGGTTTATAAATTTTGAAAGGAGAATTAAGTTATGGCTTATACTCTAATAATCGCAGAAAAACCAGATGCTGCTAGAAGAATTGCTGAAGCTTTAGCGGACAAAAAACCAAAAAAAGTAGAAAAATATGGCGCTCCTTTCTATGAATTTACGGTTGACGGAAAGAAGCATGTATGCGTGCCAGCTGTTGGGCACTTATTTTCTTTAACGCCGATTAAAAACGAAAATGGTTGGACCTATCCTGTTTTCGATTTTGAATGGATTCCTACTTATAAAAAAAGAGATACTTCATGGACCGAAAAGTATTTTAGGAATATAAAAGAGCTCGCCAAGAATGCTAGCGAATTCATAAATGCAGCAGACGTTGATACAGAAGGGGAAGTTTTACTTTATAATATTCTAAGGTTTATCTGTAACGTAAAAGATGCGAAAAGAATGAAATTCTCAACCTTGACGAAAGATGAATTGAGAGAAGCTTATAAAAATCTTTCCCCCCATCTTCTGTTCCCCATGCTAGAAAGCGGGCTAACAAGACATGCTTTAGATGCTCTCTGGGGCTTTAATTTAACGAGAGCTTTAACCCTAGCTCTCAAAAATCATTCTAGGAAAGCGTTCACCATTTTATCTACGGGCAGAGTCCAGGGACCTACTCTTTCTCTTTTGCTCAAGAGAGAGTTGGAGATTAGGAAGTTTGTGCCAAAACCGTTTTGGCAGTTAGAGCTCCATTGCAAAATAAATGGAAATAAGATAGTTGCCTTGCATGAAAAGGATAAATTCTGGAAAAAGGAGGAAGTTGAGGAAGTTTTAAAAATTTGTAAAGGAAAGGATGGGGTAGTAGAAAGCATAAAGAAGAGGAAATATAAGCAAAAACCTCCAGCTCCTTTTAATACAACGGATTTACAGGCCGAAGCCTATGCTCTTTTCAGATTTTCACCTGCCCAGACTTTGAGCATTGCAGAGAGCTTATACCAAAAAGGGTACATAAGCTATCCAAGGAGCTCAAGCCAAAAATTACCACCAAGCATAAACTATGAAAAAATTCTGAAGAGTTTGGCTAAAATTCCAAAGTATAAAGAATTTGTCGAAAAGCTTTTAGCAAAAAAAGAACTTAAGCCTCATGAAGGTAAAAAAGCAGACCCTGCACATCCTGCTGTTTACGCAACTCACGAGATTCCAGACTTGAGCAAGCTTACCCCTCAACAAAGAAAGATTTATGATTTGATCGCCAGAAGAACCCTAGCAACTTTCGGCGAGGATGCATTGAGAGAAAGTATGAATGTAAGAATAAACGTAAATGGCCAAGTTTTTATGACTAGCGGGAAAAGAACTCTTGAAGCAGGGTGGACTGAAATATATTCACCTTATCTTAAGTTTGAAGAACAAATATTGCCAGAGCTGAAGGTTGGTCAAAAGGTTAAAGTTTTGCGACTCAAACTACTTTCAAAACAAACTCAGCCTCCAGGAAGGTATTCCCAAGGAAGCATAATTAAAGAAATGGAAAAGCGTGGATTGGGAACTAGGGCAACCAGAGCAGAGATTTTGCAAACTTTGTACGATAGAGGATACGTTAAGGGAAAAAGCATCCAAGTTACTAAGCTAGGGGAAACTGTAGTAAAAGTTTTGGAAGAATTCTGCCCTACCATATTGAGCGAAAAGCTTACCAGGCATTTTGAGAAAGAAATGGAAGAAGTTTTTAACGGAAAAAAGAAGAAGGAAGAAGTTATAGAAGAGGCGAAGAAAGTTTTGAAAAAGGTTTTGAGCGAGTTCAAGCGAAACGAGGAAAAAATCGGGAAGAAATTGCTGGAAGGTCTTTTGGTTGCCAGAAGAGAGGCAAGGAGGATAGGAAAATGCCCTAAGTGCGGTGGGGAGCTAAGAATAATAAGGTCTAAAAAAACTGGGCTATTTTTCGTTGGCTGTAGCAATTATCCAAAGTGCACGAATTCTTATCCTTTGCCAAGGAATGCAAGGATAGAAGTTACGGGAAAAGTTTGCGAAAAGTGCAATACTCCTATAATAAGAGTTTACAGAAAGGGTAAAAGACCCTTTCAGATGTGTTTGAGCGTAGATTGTGAAACCAAAAAGGACTGGAATAAAAATAAAAAATGATTAAGTTAGAAAATAAATTAATTTAAGATGGTAGTAAGCATTCTAATCCAAGGAGCTTTACTCATTATATTCTTAGCTATACTCTCTTTTTCAAGCGATTTAACTGTTAGGAATGCAGAAAAAATTGCTAGAATAACTAGGCTTGGAGAAATGATGTTTGGATTTTTACTTTTAGCTGTGGCAACCTCCTTACCAGAGGCTGTAGTAACCTTTTCTGCTGTGTCAGAAGATGCAATAGGTATATCCATAGGAAACTTACTAGGCTCTAACATAGTAAACTTGTCTTTAATCCTTGGTCTAATAGCTTTATTCAAGCCTGTAGTAATCGTGAAAAAAAGCTTGAAAAACATCTCTACAATTCTTTTCCTCACTTCTGCAATTCCTGTATTGCTTTTAAATGTTTCCTTCCCAAGTAGGCTTGTTGGTTTCTTCCTAATCATCACATTCTTCTATTTTTCCTACTATTTAACAAAAAGAAGAGTAAGCTTCTTGAAAAAAGAGTTTATTTGGAAAGCAAGCTTTACAAGGTTTCTTCTTCTTTTTTGCTTTGGTTTGGGTCTTGTAATAATAAGCTCGAGGATAGTTGTAGTCCTCGCTTCAAATTTAGCCACACAATTAGAAATTCCTGAATCTTTCATAGGAGCTACTTTAATAGCACTAGGGACCTCTCTTCCAGAACTTTCCCTTTCTTTTTCAGCCCTAAGAAGGAAAAAAATTTCCTTACTCGTTGGAAATCTTATAGGGTCGAATTTTGCAAATCTTTCCTTACTTTTGGGTTTACTTCTCTTACTTACAGGATTTTCGATTACAAGCTTTGGTGTGTTTTCAACTCTTGTGATTAACCTTTTGATCCTAAACATAGTTCTTTGGATTTTCTTTGGAAGGGAAAAATTAGAAAGATTTGAAGGTTTGGCTTTAATTTTGCTTTACGTATTTTTCTTAGCAAGCATGTTAGGAATAGGAATTACTATTTAAAAAAGAAAGGGTAAAATTTAATTATGGAATATGTTGGACTTAAAGAGATTTTAACCCAGTTCTACAATTCTTTCATTAACTTTCTTCCCCGGTTAGGCGGAGCTATAGTCCTGTTGATAATAGGTTGGGTTGTTGGTTCTTTGGTTGGAAGAGGTGTAAAAAAGATTTTGATAAGGTATAAAATCGATCAAAGGATAGGAAGAGGGAGAAAGCCATTCTTCAGGCTAAGTGAAATATTTCCTTTATTAATTTCCTGGATAATTTATCTTGTATTTATTCAAGCTGCATTGAGCGAAGAAGTTTTAGGAATACCTACCCTAGCAGAAATGGTTGGGGCGATAATTTCTTTCCTTCCGGGGCTGCTGGAAGGTGTGATAATAGTAATAGTTGGGTATGCTTTGGCCGAATACATCAGAGAGCAAATAGAAAGGAGCAAGCTCGTGTATTCAGAAATCGTAGGAAATGTCCTATTCTTCTTCATCATTTACGTTTCCATAGCCCTGGCATTACCTCTCTGGGGAATTAATCCATCTTTGGTCAACAACATACTGCTTATAATAATAGGTTCTATTGGAGCTGGATTGGCTATAGCAATAGGGCTTGGGCTTAAGGATATAGTTAGGGAGGAAGCAAAAAAATATCTCAAGAGGATTAAGAAGAGAAGAAAGGTATGAAGTGAGCTAAGTTTTCTTTCACCAGATTTCCAAAGCTATTTGCCGCTCTTTGAACTTCGCAAGTAATCTCGTCGGTTATCTCCAAATCCACCGTGCTTCCCTTTATGTCAGAAACAGTAATTCGGAAGCACTCGCTGTAACAGCTTTCCCTTTCCCTCAGCTTGCAGTATTCTATCTGAGAATTCTTTTTTATACCAAGACTAACCCATTCGCTTGTGATGTTAAAAATCTCTAGGGAGAAATGCTTAAGCTCATACTTTCCCTTACCAGCATTCATTATCATCTCAGAGAAAAATGCACTCTGGATTGCTTGGAATACAAGAACTGCTAGAATTGCTGAAATTATCGCAACCACAAGGTTTGAGCCTGGGATTTTCATTAATTATAATTTAAACTTCTAAAGTTAAGTTAAAAGATGTAAATTTCCTATTCTTACCTTTTCTAAGCCTGACTCCTTAGCTATCTTCAAGCATTCCTGAGCGAATTTTTCAGAAGTAAAAGGCAAATCGTGCATGAAAAAGGTTGGATAGAATGCAAGCAAGCTATAGGGAATTGAAGGGTCGAGCTTTGCAACAAACTCAGAAATTTTTCTTATCTCATCCAAAGAAATATAACCTGGAATTAAGAGGGTGCTGGCATGCAAGAAAGGGATTTCCCTCTTCCTATGAAATTTTGCAAGAAGCTTAAAGTTCTTGTAAGTTTTTTTGTTCGAGACTCCGCTTAACACAAAAGAAAGAGTTTCATTCCAGCACTTCAAATCAAACTTTATACAACCTCCTGATTCGAAAGAAAGTCTGGCAAACTTCTTCAATAAATTTTTGTTTAAGTTTCCATTCGTCTCTAAACAAATTCTTAAAATTCTCCCCTTTGAATTCTCCAGGGCAATTCTTGAAGTCTCTATTGCGTGCAACATTTGAGGTCCAGGGTCTCCCCCGAAGAAGCAAATACAACTAACCTTTTCGTTAACCTTGCTAGCTAATTCTTTTGCCGAAACTAAAGGAGTTAGACTTTTGACATTATCCCTAAAATGCCAGTTTTGACAAAAAAGGCAATTAAAGTTGCATGCGCCATAAAAAACAGCTAGGTTATAGTATCCGTATTCAGGCCCTTTTTTATAAGCATACTTTGGAAAGCCAGTACCAGTACCGGCAGGGCAAATCCAGGAGGCTACACAATTAGTTGGCAAAGCATCGTAGTACCATTCGCACAAACCTTTTTCTGGTGTGCCAGCGTACCTTATTAGCTTTCCATTTTTATTCTCAACCAAGCCACAAAAGCCCTTTTTCCCTTCGGGTATTCTGCATTCATTTCCGCAAATTCCGCATTTAACTCCTTTTTTACTCCTTGGGATTTTTTCTGGTAGGCCAAACTTTTTCCTTGAAATGGCATGCTTTTTTATCGCCAGCTTCTTCGCTTCTCTAGGAAATTTTTCAATACATTCTTTACACAAGCCGATGAATGAAGAGATTAGAGCTGATTCTTTTCCACAAATTTCGCATTTTCCCATAAGAAAAAGAAATTTTCTTGAATTAAAAAAATTTCACACTCTTGCGTTAATGGTTACCATTACTTTCC